>JAGXTL010000108.1 GCA_018333635.1 Dethiobacter sp. | reverse complement strand
TGTAAGGGGGTGTGCCCCCTTACTCTTGCGGGGTGCTCAGGGCCCGCAGGCCCGCCGAAGGGGCGGCAGCCCCTAGCGGATAAAAAAGACGCGTCAACTGAAAGAAAACGCGAAGCGTCTTTTTTATAGTGGGTTGGAATCAAAAAGTTACTTAGAAAGAGGATGTCAGATGATTCATACATTCGAAATGCATGGGCTAAAGTTGGCCTTAGATGTGGAGAGCGGTGCTTTGCATCTGCTCGATAGCGCCGCTTATTGGGCTGTAGAGCAGTTGGCGGCAGGCGGAGAACCCCTCGCGGTTGAGGCTGAACTTAGCTTGCAGTTTGGAGCAGAAAACGGGGCACAGGTCATAAGGGAGATAGCAGAACTGCGTGAAAAAGGACTGCTCTTTAGTGCGCCCAGGGCATTAGAGCTGTCTTTCGACGGAGTAGTGAAAGCGCTTTGTCTGCACTTAGCGCACGATTGCAATCTGCGTTGTCGCTATTGCTTTGCCGGGGCCGGCTATTATGGCGGCAAACGAGGATTAATGTCGTTTGCTGTAGCAAAAAAGGCAGTCGATTTTTTGCTTGCGGCCAGTAAAGGCAGAAAACATTGTGAAATAGACTTTTTTGGCGGGGAGCCTCTCCTAAATTTTCAGGTTTTAAGAGATACGGTCGATTATGCCAGACAACAAGGGGACGCGCTTGGCAAACTTCTAAAATTTACTGTAACGAGTAACGCGTTGCTTATTCCGGCTGAAGTACGGGAATATTTAAACGGTGAGAAGATAAGTATTGTGCTCTCTTTGGACGGGCGAGAAGAGGTGCACGACCGGATGCGCAAAACAATTAGTGGCGGCGGCAGTTGGCAGCAAGTGCTCGAAAACTGCCGAACGCTTGTGTCTGAACGGGGCGGCGAAAATTATTATCTGCGCGGAACATATACACGCCATAATCCGGACTTTACAGATGATATCCAGGCAATGATCGACCAAGGCTTTGACCGGATTTCGCTGGAGCCGGCTGTTTTGTCGCCAAAAGCGGCAGAAGCGCTGCGGCACGATGATTTACCGCTGCTTTTAGCCGAGTATGAGAAGTTAGCGGCGATGCTCTGGGAGCAAGAGGCTAAGGGGAAGAAGGTCCGCTTTTTTCATTTTGAGCTTGATTTGGACCAAGGGCCCTGTGCCAAGAAGCGTGCTATGGGTTGCGGTGCCGGTGCGGCATATCTGGCAGTGACGCCGGAGGGAAAACTCTTTCCCTGTCACCAGTTTGTCGGGGAGGAAGCGTTTTGTGCCGGTGATGTTTTTAGTGGAGTAAACCAGCAGGTGCTGGAGCGCTTTGCTGCTGTAGATCATGCTGACAAGGAAGCTTGTCGGCTTTGCTTTGCCCGCTTTTTTTGCGGCGGCGGCTGTCACGCGGCGGCTTGGTCTGTCAATCGTGATTTGACGACGCCTTATGCTTTAGGATGTGAGCTGCATAGAAAACGGGTGGAATGCGGCTTGTATTTGCAGGCAAGGCGGAAGCTGTTCCAGTTGGAAGGTAATACAATGGATCTTAAAAGCGGTAGCAATGGCGATAGTTAAAGATAGAGTCGAGTTGGAGGCGGATTCGCTTTGAAAAAAGACAGGCGAGTGCTTGTGGCCATGAGCGGCGGAGTGGATAGTTCGCTCTGCGTAGCTTTATTGAAAGAAAAGGGATTTGATGTTATTGGCGTCACTATGAGGTTATGGTCATCGCCTGACTTTGAGGAAGAGGCAAAAGAAAGCGGACGCGGCTGTTGCTCGCTCTCGGCGGTTAATGATGCCCGCCGAGTGGCAGACAGAATGTCTATTCCGTTTTATGCATTAAATTTCAGGGAGCCCTTTCGCCTGCAGGTCGTAAATAATTTTGTGGAGCAATACCGGCGTGGGCATACGCCAAATCCGTGCATTGCCTGTAATCGCTTTATGAAGTTTAACTTACTGTTAAAGAAAGCGTTTGAGCTGGAAGCCCGGTATCTGGCCACCGGTCATTACGCCAGGATTGAATATGATCAATTACTGGGGCGCTATCGCTTAAAAAAAGCCAGGGATGCAAGTAAAGACCAGACGTATGCGCTGTATAACCTGACCCAAGAGCAACTGGCCCACACCTTGTTTCCGCTAGGGGAATTTTTAAAAAGTGAAGTGCGGGAGATGGCGGCCGCATATGGGTTGTCTGTGGCGGATAAGCCGGACAGCCAGGAGATTTGCTTTATTCCTGATGATGATTATAAGCGGTTTTTACGGGAAGAAATAAATCTAAAACAGAAGCCTGGACCGATAATGGACCTTGCGGACAACCGGCTCGGCACACATCATGGCTTAGCTAACTATACTGTTGGACAGCGCAAAGGATTAGGCTTGGCGGTTGGACGCCCCCTTTTTGTGGTAGCCTTAGATGTGGAAAATAACACTCTGCTTGTAGGCAATGATCAGGACGTGTTTTCGTCGGCTCTTATTGCTGATGACTTGAATTTTATTTTGTCACCCCAACTGACAGAAGCAACGCGTGTTACCGCTAAAATCCGTTATCATGCCAAAGAGGTGCCGGCCATCCTCTTGCCTTTAGGAGATGGACGGATTAGATTAAATTTTGACGAGCCGGAACGAGCCGTGACGCCGGGACAGTCGGTAGTTTTTTACATTGGCGACGATGTTTTGGGTGGCGGGATTATTCAGAAAGCAATGGACTAGGAGAGGAGGCGCGAGGATGAAGACTGAAATCATAGCGGTGGGAACAGAGCTTTTACTTGGTCAAATTGCAAACACTAACGCGCGGTACCTTTCAGAGAAGTTGGCTGAGAAGGGAATCGACGTTTATTGGCATACGGTGGTGGGAGATAATTCGGAGCGTGTGGCAGAAGCTTTTAGATTGGCTCTGACTCGTGCAGATTTGATAATACTTTCGGGAGGACTTGGACCTACCGCCGATGATCTTACTAAGGAGACGGTGGCAGACGTATTCGGCTTGGTATTGGAAATGGATGAGGCCTGGGAGAAAGAGTTGGAGCACATCTTCGCTAGGCTAGAACGAAAAATGACTGATAATAACTATAAGCAGGCGCTAATCCCTAGGGGAGCCAGACTGTTAGTCAATAACCATGGTACAGCCCCGGGAATTTGGCTTGAACACGGGGGGAAAATTGTGGTGTTACTGCCTGGGCCGCCCCGTGAACTGATGCCTATGTTTACAGAGCAGGTGTTACAGCTGCTGCCGGAGAGAAATGGCGTGATACTTTCCCGTGTCTTGAAAATAATAGGGCTGGGAGAGTCTGCCATGGAAGAACGTATCGCAGATTTGCTTGCTAATCAGACTAACCCTACTATTGCCCCATTAGCAAAACATGCTGAAGTCCATCTGCGTTTAACGGCAAAAGCAGCCACGAGAGGACTGGCAGAAGTGCTCTTGGATGCGACAGAGTTCAATCTGTTGCAACGCCTGGGCGAAGCAGTATTTGCCCGCGACGAGGAAACTATGGCGGATAAGGTAGCCAGTCTGCTGTTCAAGAAAATGATGACTATTACTGTGGCTGAATCATGTACGGGCGGACTGTTGGCACACATGTTAACTAATGTTTCCGGTAGTTCAGCCTATTTCCTGCAGGGACAAGTGGTCTACAGCAACCGTTCAAAAATTGAACTTTTGGGTTTGCAGCCAGAGTTAATCGAAAAATATGGGGCTGTTTCAGAGGAGGTTGCGCGCTCAATGGCGGAGAATCTGCGCAAGCGAAGTGCCAGCGATTTAGCATTAGCCATCACAGGCATTGCCGGCCCGACTGGCGGAAATGCTGAAAAACCTGTGGGTTTAGTTTTTATCGCTCTAGCCGCTGCTGAAGGTATTTCTTGCCGTAAGTTTAATTTTATTGGTAACAGGGAGACTATAAAGGAACGGGCTGTAATGGCGGCCTTAAATATGCTGCGCCTGTATCTAGCGGAAATAAACGGGTGATCTTTTGTCTTTAAGAATCGAGAAAGCCTCAGTGGGTTTGTTAATCCTTGCTGTGATCGGCATGTTGCTCTTTGTCAGCCTGCTGGGCAGTTATACTGCCGTACTGAATGCCTTCCAGATTGAGTTCTCCCTGCTGATTTTTGATCATGGCTATACTCAGTTGGAAGTTCCTCCCTTAGGGATTGTTCGCGCCCAGACCCATTTTTCGCCGCTGATGCTGAGAGCAAGGCTGATAAATGTCGACCTGGCGCGGTTGCGGCTGCTGTTGGAAAAAGTAGAGGACCAGGCTTATCTAGACAGCCTGAGGGCTATGACGCGCGGCGCGATTAATATTTTTCTTTTGCGCCTGTTGTTTTTAGCATTTCTTGGGGGTGCGGCAGGCCCTCTTATCTTTGGTGAGCGGAACAGAAAAAAGATACTGCTGGCAGGCCTAATCGGCATGATAATGCTGGGCAGCCTGCTGGCGCTTTCATACGCAACATTTGAACCTATGGCTTTTATGAATCCGGAATTTGAAGGAATTCTTAAAGCTGCTCCGTGGATTTTTGGCTTGCTGGAGGAAAGCCTTCTCCGCGTTCGTTCACTCGGGGAGCAACTAGAATTAATTGCCGCTAATATGAGCGTGCTTTTTGAGCAGATAGAACAGTTGGAGCCACTGGGCACAGTTGAAGGTGAGCTGAAAGTGGCTCATGTTTCCGATTTGCATAATAATCCTGCCGGGATGGATTTTCTGGGGCAGGTGGTTGACACTTTTGCCGTTGATCTGGTAATTGATACGGGAGATATCACTGATTTTGGCACCGATATTGAAGCCGGCTTAGCTTCACCTTTAGAACATTTTGGTATTCCCTATGTTTTTGTGCCTGGGAATCATGATTCTCCCAATGTAATTTCACGTCTGCAAGAAATAGATAACGTTATTGTATTAGAGGAAGAGCAGGTTGAAGTACTTGGGCTGCGAATTGCGGGAATTGCCGATCCTTCTGCAAAAGATATGGGAATGGTGGTGGCAGCCGATGCTGTTCTAAATGAGTATGCAGCTCGCCTGCACCGTGTCATTGACGAAGCAGAACGACTGCCGCATGTGGTTGCCGTCCATCACCCGCGGATAGCGGAAAACTTTTTAAGCCGGGTGCAGGTGGTGCTAACGGGACATACCCATCAATTTTCCATTAAGGAACGGGGAGAGGCAGTAATGATAAATGCGGGGACAACCGGCGCCTCTGGCATTCGAGGTCTGCAAGTGAGAGAGGAAACACCGTATTCATTGGTTCTGCTTCACTTTGGGCGCCAGACAGACGGCGAATTGTACTTGAGAGCTGCAGATGCTATCCGCGTTTATAAATTTGGAAGCGGATTTTCCCTGGAAAGGCTTATCTTTGGTATTGCTGGGGATGAGACGGAAGAAATACAAGAGTAAAAATTTTTTTCAGAAACTTGCAGGAGTTTTAGTTTTCGGGGCGAAATTACAAAAGGGAACAAATGTTTGGTGGGGAGGTATCTGTTTTGCTGGAAAAAAAGAAGGCGCTGGAGTTGGCCTTGTTGCAGATTGAAAAGCAATTTGGGAAGGGCTCGGTGATGAAACTAGGTGACTCTGCGGAGCGGATGAACTTGTCTGTAATTCCCAGCGGTTCGCTTGCTTTAGACATTGCTTTGGGAGTGGGTGGTTTTCCGCGGGGGCGGGTTATTGAAATTTATGGTCCGGAATCTTCCGGCAAGACTACAGTGGCGCTTCATGCTATTGCGGAGGCACAAAAAACCGGCGGTTTTGCAGCATTTGTTGATGCAGAGCACGCGCTCGATCCGCTCTACGCTCGAAGGCTTGGCGTAAATATTGATGAACTTTTAGTGTCTCAGCCGGATACTGGGGAACAGGCGCTCGAGATTGCAGAATCACTGGTGCGCAGCGGTGCGATAGATGTGCTTGTAGTTGATTCTGTAGCAGCATTGGTCCCTAAAGCAGAGCTTGAGGGTGAGATGGGCGATTCCCACGTAGGCTTACAGGCACGATTGATGTCTCAGGCTTTGCGCAAGCTTTCCGGGGCTATCTCCAAGTCAAATACAACAGCTATCTTTATTAACCAGATACGGGAAAAGGTAGGAGTCATGTTTGGTAGTCCGGAGGTTACTCCAGGCGGCCGGGCTTTAAAGTTTTATGCCTCTGTTCGCATTGACGTACGCCGGATAGAGACGATTAAGCAAGGAAATGAAGCTGTGGGAAACCGTACCCGTGTTAAAGTAGTAAAAAATAAAGTGGCCCCGCCGTTTAGGCAAGCCGATTTTGATATTGTTTATGGTGAGGGAATTTCTAGTGAAGGTACGCTGCTAGATATAGGCTGCGAGATGGACCTTGTTCAAAAAAGCGGCGCCTGGTTTTCCTTTGGTGATGAAAGAATGGGTCAAGGACGGGAAAATGCGCGTATGTTTCTGAAAGAAAATAAAAATATTGCTTCCACTATAGACCGTAAAATTCGTGAAGCACATGGCTTGCCCATAACTAACGTCTCCGCAGAACCGACGCCGGCATGAGCGGCAGCCTGACTTTAAAAGAGGTGCGGAGCATGGTTTATAAGATGTTGGCAGTCCGCCCCCGCACCTCTCAACAAGTAATCTCTCACCTCCAAAAGAAAGGCGTAATTCAATCTTCAATCGAGCAGGTAGTTGCAGAACTGTTGGAGGCAGGTTATCTTAATGATCGTGAATTCAGTGAAAATTATCTTGCCGTGCGACTGGAAGAAAAACCGCGCGGACTGCTGTATTTTCAGGCAAAGCTTCGCGCTGCCGGGATAGAGCGCTCTTTGGCTTGGCAGGTACTCTCTGATCTCTATCCGCCTGAGCGGGAACGGGAAGTTGCGCTGCATTTTGTACGGATACTTAAAGAAGATGGTATCTCATGCCCGCATAAGGCGTTGAGAAAGTTGCAGGCTCGCGGCTTTACTTGTGACGCGGCTCGCCATGCTGTCCAACAAGAAATTTTCACGTAAGCAAGGAATTTTTCGCTAATCTTGACATAAGACAGTAAAAAAGATACAATTTGAGGCAGGATAAACATTTGTGTGGGTATGATAAAGAGTGGATGGCTTGTAGCCTAATCATATATATCTTTTACTGGGTAAAAAAATGATATTTTTAGTACGAGCCAGTTAAGATTCGTATATGCCTCTTTATAGCTGTGTGCCCGCACAGCTATTTTTGTTTATTCCAAAAATGAGCTTAGGAGGTGAAAATTACTTGGACATTACCACAGTTATTCTTATGGTCTTATTAACAGCTGCTTTGTCAGCTGCGGGAGGGTATTTAGTCCGCAAGCAAATGGCAGAAAGCAAAATAGGTTCTGCTGAGGAAGCAGCGAAGAATTTGTTAGATGAGGCTGAAAAGCAGGCACAAGCCGTCAAAAGGGAAAAAATTGTTGAGGCTAAGGAAGAAGTGCATAAACTTCGTAAGGATCTGGAGCAGGAGAGCCGTGAACGGCGCGCAGAATTTCAACGCACGGAACGGCGGTTGATACAGAAAGAGGAATCTTTAGATAAAAAGACTGCTTCAATAGAACGTAAAGAAGATGAGTTAAAAAATAAAGAACTGGAAATTGGCGCTGTGCGCGAAAAAGCGGAAGAAATAGTCAGGCAACAATCGGCTGAATTGGAACGTCTGTCTAACATGACGCTTGATGAAGCCAAAGAGCTTTTGCTTTCTCGTGTCCGAGAAGAAGTTAAATATGAAATGGCAATGATGATTAAGGATCTGGAAAGTCAGGCCAAGGAAGATGCAGAAAAAAGGGCTCGGCATATTATCACATATGCAATTCAGAAGTTTGCTGCTGATCATGTTTCAGAAACGACAGTTTCCGTCGTTTCCTTGCCAAACGATGAAATGAAGGGTAGGATTATCGGCCGTGAAGGCCGGAATATTCGTGCCCTTGAAACGCTAACCGGGATTGATCTGATTATTGATGATACACCGGAAGCCGTTATCTTGTCTGGGTTTGACCCTATTCGCCGTGAAGTGGCGAGGATAGCGTTGGAGAAACTGGTGGTTGACGGTCGGATCCATCCGGCTCGTATCGAGGAAATGGTTGATAAAGCTCGCCAGGAAGTGGATATGCGCATTCGGGAAGAAGGGGAGTCTGCTACTTTTGAAGCGGGTGTTCACGGCCTGCATCCCGAGTTGGTCAAACTGCTTGGTCGTCTGCGATACCGCACAAGCTATGGTCAGAATGTGCTTAAACATTCTATCGAGGTGGCACATCTGGCTGGGGCCATGGCGGCAGAGCTTGGTCTAGATATTCAGTTTGCTAAACGGGCGGGGTTGCTCCATGATATTGGGAAAGCTGTGGATCATGAAGTGGAAGGTCCGCATGTTACCATCGGCGGCGACTTAGCTAAAAAGTATAAAGAGTCTCGGGAGATAGTAAATGCTATTGCCGCCCATCACGGAGATGAGGAATTTCTTACGCTTGAGGCAGTGCTAATTCAAGCGGGAGATGCTGTATCTGCCGCAAGACCGGGGGCCCGCCGTGAGACTCTGGAAACCTATATTAAGCGCCTTGAGAAACTTGAAGCAATTGCGGAATCACTTGAAGGTGTCGACAAAGCTTATGCGATTCAAGCGGGGCGTGAGGTTCGTATCATGGTTAAGCCTGAACGTGTAGATGATTTGGCTAGTGTGACCATGGCACGAGAAATTGTGAAAAAAATCGAAGAAAACCTTGAATATCCCGGTCAGATTAAAGTAACTGTCATTCGTGAAACGAGAGCAGTAGACTACGCAAAATAGAGCAAAGCAAAGGGCGGAGGAAACTCCGCCCATACCACGGGGACGGTTTTCGTGGTATGGGCGCCCTCACCCTAACCCTCTCCCAGAGGGAGAGGGAATTATTAAATATGGGAGTCGGTTACTTCACCGACCCAAACGAGTTTGACACCTGACCCCTGATTTCATGCAATGTGAAAGGGGTTTTTGTCATTTCAGGCAAAAATTCCAATAAGTTAATTCATGGTGGGAGAAGGATTTTTTTTGCCGATATTGAATTAACAGTATGGTTAGCAAGGTTGCCTGCTGCAGCCTCGCTTTTTCTGGGCAGGCGGTTGTTCAGTTTCTGATACTTATTTAGGGGATGTGTAAAAGTGGCAAAAATGAAACAACAAACAAAACAGGATGCTTATACTACAAACTTGCTGATTTCTTTACTAGTGCGTTTCCCTGAAATTATGTCAATAAATTTTGACATGCCGCAGGACAGCGCAAAATTTACATTCATCTTGGCGGGTATCGTCAAAAAAGAAGATGTTACAAATTTTAGACTTGTATTCAAAGATTCGTTGTCCGCATACCAAGAGCTGACAGAGGAATATTTAGAGGTGAAGCATAAGCTGCGACGATCTGGAAAGGTTAACTTATTAGAACTGTACTGCAGAACATCTGCTCTTTCCCTGGAATGGATTCAGCTGATTTGCGGCATTATCTCCGGGCATTTCCCCACCATACTTGTACGTGACGGTGATGAGGGAGAATCTATCCATGAGGAAGAACTGATTCGGCAAGAAGAAATCATCGCCTATTTGCTTAGCCATAATACCGGAACGCAGAAGGACAATCTGATCGCCTTTCGTGAATCAGGTAAAGTATTTGTTTACGATATGATTAAGAATACAGTTTAAAAACAGACTGTGCAACACAGTCTATTTTTACATAATTTTAATGCGCTTGCAAAATCAAACTGTGGAGTGGGTATCTTTAGTGAGAATTCTGGTGATTGGTGATGTTGTAGGTCGTCCGGGCCGAAATTGCCTCAGGGATTTACTGCCGCGCATAGTCGAAAACTACCAAATTGATCTGACCATCGCTAATGGCGAAAACCTGGCTGCCGGCACCGGCTTCAACGAGAAAACGGCTAATGAACTGTTTTCTTTTGGAGTTGATCTGCTCACAATGGGAAATCATGTCTGGGACAAACGGGAAGCATTCGATTACATAGAAAAAGAAAAACGGATTATCAGACCCATCAATTATCCGCCGGGCACTCCGGGGGTCGGGTTTCGTCTGCTTTCAGTCCATGGTATTAAGGTGGCTGTTGTAAACGCCAGCGGACGTGTTTTTATGCCTGCGCTTGACTGTCCTTTTAGGGCGTTGCGCGATACTGTCAAGCTATTGCAGCCGGAAACATCTGTGATTATTCTAGATTTTCACGCGGAAGCCACTTCGGAAAAAATAGCTATGGGGCGTTTTCTGGACGGCCAAGTTTCGGCGGTGATAGGCACTCACACTCATGTGCAGACTGCCGATGAGCGAATCTTACCTCAGGGCACAGCCTACATTACCGATGCCGGCATGACTGGTCCTTATGAATCAGTGCTGGGCGTCGAGCCGGAAATTGTCCTGAATAAATTTCTCACACAGCTGCCGGCTCGCTTTGAAGTGGCTAAAGATGGCCCGGTACAGTTCAATGCTGTTGTGGTTGAGATTGATTCGGTGAGCGGAAAGGCTCTGCACATTGAGCGCGTATTTGACTTGCATGAATTCTAATTTCTTTTATTATAAATCTCTTTGCTTAAAAAACACCTTTAACTCCGGTGTTTTTTTCCTTTATAATAAGAGTATCCGGCTAGGAGGGTGATGGATGTGTCTGACGGTTTCACTGCGGAAGAGCTGCATAGGGAGGCTGTGGTTATTGACGCTCATTGTGATACTGTCCGTTTGTTTAACGCGATTAATACGCCGTATCATTTTGGGCAGCGCAATAACGTCGGGCATTTGGATTTGCCACGGTTAATTGAAGGCGGGGTAAAGATACAGTTTTTTGCGCTCTACGTCGAGCAGGAATATAAAACTTGCGCTGCCTTAAAACGTACCCTGATCTTGATGGAACATTTTTTACACGAAATGGGAAAACATACTGGAAGTGTGAAGGTGATTAAAAGTTGGCATGACTTGGAGGAAGCGTTGGCAGATGGTAAACTTGGCGCCATTTTTGCTCTTGAAGGGGCAGAGGCGCTGGAAAACGTCGAAATTCTCCATATACTTTACCGGCTAGGCTTACGCAGCGTGGGCCTTACCTGGAATGAGCGCAATATGTTGGCTGATGGTGTGGGAGCCGGACGGAATCCTGGCGGTCTGACTGCCCTCGGCAGGGAGATGGTCCGCGAAATGAACCAACTTGGCATTCTTGTCGATGCCGCACACTTAGCACCTCGGGGATTTTGTGAGTTATTGACTGAATCGTCGTTACCGGTCATAGTGACACATGCTAACGCTGCCGGTATCTGCTGTCACAAAAGGAATTTAAGCGATGACCAACTGCGTCTATTACGGGATAATGAGGGAGTAGTAGGGCTGACTTTTTATCCGCCTTTTATCGCTGATTCTGCTGCTTGCGGCATAGAGTCGTTACTGGATCATTTTTGTTATATCGCTGAACGTTTTGGCGTTAGTATTCTGGGACTTGGCTCTGATTATGATGGGATTTCAACTGTAGTAACCGGACTAGACGATGTTTCAATGCTGCCTAATCTTACAGCGGCATTGCTGCGGCGCGGCTTTTCTTCTCAAGAGGTAAGAGAGATATTAGGGGAAAACTTTCTGCGGGTTATTAAAAAGAATTTGGAACAGGGGGGGCGCTGATGAATGTAGCTGCAGACTTGCATATTCATACAACTGCCAGTGATGGTTTGCTGTCACCGGTTGAGGTTGTAAGAAAAGCGCTTTCCCTTGGCTTGTCAGCCATTGCTATTACTGATCATGACACGATTGATGGCATTAGCAGCGCAATGAATGCTTCTGAAGATGATCTGCCTGAAATCGTTCCGGGGATAGAGCTAAGTACGGAAATTGATGATAGAGAAATTCATATTCTGGGGTACTATATTGACCATACTGACCCCGACTTGATTAGCCTATTAAAAAAGCTGCAGGAGAGCCGTTTTAGTCGGGCTGAAAAGACGGTAAAAAAGTTAAGCTCATTAGGTTATCAAATCAACCTGGGAGAAGTGCTGGATTTTGCCGGCAAAGCAGCCCCTGGGCGTCTTCATGTGGCCAGAGCATTGGTTGAGAAAGGATATTTGCCGAGTGTGGCGGCAGCATTTAATGATCTGCTGGGATACAGGATGCCTGGATATGTAGAGCGCTATAAACTAAGACCAGCAGAGGCTATAGCAAAAATTAGGGCAGCCGGTGGTTTGGCAGCTTGGGCTCATCCTTACCTGTCAGGTAAAGATAGCCTGTTGACTGAATTTATTTCTCATGGTTTGCAAGGGCTGGAAGTATATCATCCTGACCAAAACGCCTCTCAGACCGGGCACTATCGACAATTGGCAAAATCGCACCGCCTTTTTATTTGTGGCGGCTCAGATTTTCATGGCCCGGGAGTTGGACGCGCTTCATTTTTAGGGAATTACGGTCTTAACGTTAGAGAATTTAAGGATTTCCGCGAAAATCGACTGCAATTGCTATAAAACTTAGAAATAGAGAAAAAAGGACTTTTTAAGCATAAGTCGAATTAACCTGAATCTGATAAAATACTAATTCGCAGTTATTTTTTGGCTTAAAATTTCTGGGAGGCATTGTGAATATAAAGAATCACTCAATTATCATTAATAAAAAATGGTGCAAACAGTGCGGCATCTGCTTTAGCTTCTGTCCAAAAAATGTTTTAGCAATGGGAGAAGACGGCAGACCATATTTATTAGATCCACCCGCTTGTAGTGGCTGCGGACTTTGTGAGCTGCGTTGTCCCGATTTTGCCATAACCCTGGAAGGAGCAGAGCATGACTAAGCGGAAAAAGCTCATGCAGGGGAATGAAGCCTGCGTTTCTGGTGCCTTATACGCAGGATTAAACTTTTTTGCCGGGTATCCTATTACCCCTTCAACTGAAATTGCGGAGACTTTGGCTAAAAGGTTGCCCGCAATTGGCGGCAATTTTATTCAGATGGAAGATGAAATCAGCAGTATTGCTGCTTGCATCGGTGCTTCTCTTGCCGGTGCGAAAGCAATGACTGCTACTAGCGGCCCAGGGTTTAGTCTGATGCAGGAAAATATAGGTTATGCTATTATGACAGAGATTCCTTGTGTCGTGGTAAATGTGCAGCGTTTGGGACCTAGCACCGGCGGCCCGACAGCACCTGCACAAGGAGATGTAATGCAGGCTCGTTGGGGAACGCACGGTGATCATGAAATGGTGGTATTAACGCCGGCCGGGGTGGAGGAAGTGTTTACCCTGACGGTAGAAGCGTTTAACATCTCCGAAGCCTTACGGACGCCGGTAATTTTGTTAATGGATGAAGTGATTGCCCATATGCGGGAAGGAGCTTCAGTGCCGGAAAGAGGCGAGTTACTTGTCGTCGCTCGCAAAGAGCCAAAAGAGCCGCCTGCCGAATATCTGCCGTTTAAACCGCAAGAAGATCTTGTTCCTGTGCCGGCGGCACTCGGTACCGGCTACCGCTATCATGTCACCGGGCTTTATCACGATGAGACAGGATTCCCAACTGGTAACCCGGAGAAGATTGACGGTTTGATTAGGCGTTTGAAGCATAAAATCATTCTCAATAAAGACAAATTCTCATTTTTTGAAGAACATCTTACTGATGATGCTGAACTTGTGTTAATCTCTTACGGGGCCAGTGCCAGAGCTGCAAGAGCTGCCGTCAATCAAGCCAGAGCAGAGGGAATCAAAGCTGGATTACTTCGTTTAATTACATTATGGCCCTTTCCATCTACTGCTATATCACGCATTTGTGCAAACGCCAGCGCTGTAATCACGGCGGAAATGAACTTGGGCCAGATTTATGCGGAGGTTTGCCGCGTTTTAGACTCTACCCAAAGAAGTTTATCTGTTACTCATGTGGACGGCACGCTCATTCAGCCGCAGAAAATTTTTGCTGCAATCAAGGAGGCGGCTAAATGAATCGAAGCACTGGTATCGCCAAATATCTGCGCCTTGACCGTTATCCTACTATCTGGTGTGCCGGCTGCGGCAACGGTCAAGTGGTGGGCGCGTTACTCCGGGCTATTGATACGCTTGAACTGCCGCAAGATAAAGTGGTGATTGTTTCCGGGATTGGTTGTTCAGCCCGCGCTTCCGGTTATCTGGATTTTAACACTTTCCACACCACCCATGGGCGCCCTGTCGCTTTTGCTACCGGCATAAAGCTTGCAAATCCTGAGCTGCATGTATTGGTCCTGTCTGGTGACGGCGACACAACTGCTATTGGCGGGAATCACTTTATCCATGCCGCGAGACGTAATATTGGGCTCAAGCTGTTTATTTTTAACAACGGTATTTATGGTATGACCGGCGGCCAGTGTTCACCGCTAACGGCTCATGCCTGTAGTGCTACCACAGCACCAAACGGCAATATGGATACTCCGTTTGATATTTGTGAACTGGGCAAAGCTGCAGGTGCCACATTTGTGGCGCGAGGAGCTACCTATTCGCCCGTTAGGCTGGAAGCGATGATGACTGACGCACTGCGTCATGACGGGTTTGCTGTGCTTGATTGCGTTACACAGTGCCCCACTTATTTTGGGCGGATGAATAAAATGAGTTCTGCAGCTGAGATGCTCCAGTGGCAGAAGGAGCGTACAATTCCTCTGGAAAAAACGGCCTTATTGCCACCGCATGCAGTTAAGGATAAAATTATCACAGGTGTTTTTAAGAGCGAGAGCAAGCCTGAGTACACTGCACTATATCGTAACTTTCATCGGCAGCTTAGGAAGGACGGACCCCATGTTTAAAAGAGAAATTCGCCTGTCAGGTTCCGGCGGACAGGGTATCATTCTTGCCGCTGTTATATTGGCGGATGCAGCTGTGCAAGCGGGTTTTTTTGCTGTCCAGACACAGTCTTACGGGCCGGAAGCCCGTGGCGGTGCCAGTAAGGCGGAAGTTATTCTCAGTGATCAGCCGATTGATTATCCAAAAGTTTCGTCGCCAGATATTTTTCTGGCACTTTCTGCAGAAGCATATGCTAAGTATTGTCATGATCTTAAACATAACGGCATAATTGTCCTGGAAGAAAGTTTGTCAACCCCGGATTGTTCAGCCGGTGCCACAAGATTCCCAGTGTTGGCCACGGCGCGAAAAACAGGCAAAGAAATTACTGCTAACATGGTCCTGCTCGGTATACTCTCTTTCTTGTTGAAGAATTTTTTACCTAAAGTTCGCTTGGAGGAGGCAATTAACGAACGAGTCCCGGCCGGAACGGCGGAAGTTAATTTGCTGGCTTTTAATTATGGCTACGCTTTAAGTCATGAATTAAAGATGCAGTGAGATGACTAACGGACTTAAAATATGACAAGAGGCAGGAAGCTTTCTGAAAGGAGGAAAGAGACAATGGATGACAGTTTGCTTGGCTTAGCTGAGCCGGATACCCCGACCTCTGTCAAAGAAGTCAGCTCTGCAACACTTTCCGGCGGACTACAGGAGGCAGGCGCTGCTCCGGAAATTGTTGCAGCCATTGCGGCGGCGATTTCCACATTTCTAAATATAGCGGCGAGTCAATTAGTAATCAGCTCTTTAAAACCTGTCCCGCCCCAATGTAACAGTTCCTTCTGGACAATGGCAGGCAGACAAAGACTATTAGAAAAGCGCCAAGATTTAACTATCTTGCGAAGGAGGAAAAACTAATGAGAGCTTTCCGTGTAACCGTCAATGGACTGTCCTATGATGTATCTGTGGAAGAATTGGGAGTTGCTCCTCCTGTAAGAACGGCTCCTCAGTCTCAAGCAACTGCCAAGCCGGCTAACTCGCCAATTGCCTCTAACCCAAAAACTGCCCACGTTACTACTGTCAACCCGACTCTCCTTACCGGAGATGCAGTTTTTTCGCCAATGCCTGGCGTAGTGCTCAATATTTTGGTAGAAATCGGTCAGAGTGTAAACTGCGGGGACGTTTTATTGATTCTGGAAGCAATGAAAATGGAAAATGAAGTGACTGCTTCAGTAGCCGGTACGATTAAAGAAATTACCGTTGCCAAAGGTGCCAGTGTAAATACCGGTGATTTAATGGTGGTGATTGAGCAAAATACATAATACATATTTAGCACACAATCGGCGCAAGAATAAAGTCGTCAGAGAAAAGACGCAAAAAAAGAACCTCACAGTTGGTGTTTTGTAAGTCGAAAGTAAACTGAGCCATTTACTTAGGACTTTCTGCCGCCTGTGAGGTTCATCTCTATTTTGTCCATGCTTTTAGTAACTATGCAAGATATTTAGAAGAAAATTATCCCAAGATTTCGCCACGGTTCTTATCATAATTTGCCTCATCTTCCGATATCCTTATAACTAGAAATTATATTTTTTTAAATGCGGGGGCAGACAATGAGTAGAGAAAAAAGGCTGCGCTGGCTATTTGCCGTTTTTGGAATACTCTTGCTCTTCTCTATGCTAGATTACTTCTATCATCGAGACAGAATATATGCCGGTGTTTTTGTTGACGGCCTTGACGTTGGCGGGAAAAAAAGCGGTGAAGCGGCTGAGTTGCTCCGAGAAAAATTTAGGCGGGAACAGCTCGCTCATAGGGAAATCAGTCTAATTTTCCAAGAGAATGAGTGGTCTGCCAGTTTTTTTGAGCTGGGCATTGCTCCCGACATAGAAGCTACCATCACAGAAGCTCATGCTGTCGGTCGAGAGGAATACCATTTTCTTTCTTATCTGCAGCGGATATCTTTACGAGGTAAAGCTGTTAACTTAATGCCAAACTTTACTGTGGATTCAGGGCTTTTTCCCTTGGCTTTGGCAGAAGCTGCTGAGGTCATTCGGCAAGAACCGCAGGATGCGACATTTTCCCTCACCGCTGACAGAAAAATGGTGGAAATCATTCCGGACAAAATCGGCAGGGAATTAGATCTGCCAGCAACTTTAGCGGCATTGGAACAAGCTTTGGAAAACTATTCTGAGATAAAGAGTCTTTACCTTGCTGAAACGCCGGTGATTGCAGCGATAACAGCAGCTTATCTGGAGAGTTTGAATGTACGGGAACCGATAGCAACCTTCAGCACTACTTTTACTGCTGAAGATGCGAATAGAAATCACAATATTTTGCTTGCCGCCAAAGCTATTGATAGAAAACTGGTTTTTTCAGGTGGGCAGTTTTCCTTTAATGAAGTGGTAGGAAAAGCTACGTCTCAGAGGGGGTATAGAGAAGCACCGGTTATCGTAGGCGGTGAACTGGTGGAAGGAATAGGCGGTGGAATTTGCCAGGTATCCTCTACACTATACAATACAATCTTACTTGCCGATCTAAGTATTCTGGAGCGCAGAAATCACGGATTAGCCGTGGCTTACCTGCCTCCCGGTCGAGATGCCACCATCTCCTACGGCTGGATTGACCTCAGATTTCTAAATGATCGCAATCACGCTGTTTGGTTGCGGACATTTGTTGACGGTAATAAACTGACTGTCACTTTTTATGGCAAAGTGATTCCGGGGCATGAAGTTTTGATTCTAACAACAGATCTTGTCAGCATTGAAGCGCAAGAGGAAATTATCATGACAGCTGAATTGCCGAAAGGAGTTAGGGAACAGCTCAGAAGAGGTCAGTCCGGCTATCGTGTGACAGTCTGGCGAGTAAAAAAAATGAATGGGAAAGAAATAAGCCGGGAGATGCTTTCGCAAGACAGCTATAGGTCTGTTCCTTATAAATATCGCGTTGGAACTGCACAGTAGCAGGAAAACAAAGATACTGCGGAGAACGAAAATAGCGGGTGATTAATGATGAAAATCAAGATCTATGCACTGGGAGACTCTATTACGTATGGGTTTCCCTACGGTCCGGATCATTCTTGGGTGCGGATATTGGCACAGAGGACAGGGTTAACGATTATAAACGGGGGCATCAATGGCGATACCACCGCATTGATGCTGCACAGACTTTCTTTGGCCTTTAACTTCAACCCCAGCCATTTGCTGCTGCTTGGAGGAACTAATGATGCCTACTGGGCGCAGGATTTACGCATCGTGACTAAAAATATCAGAGAGATATGTCTCCGCTGCCTTGAAAACAAAATTTATCCTCTGCTTGGCACGCCTATTCCTGTGGACGAGCCTCAGGTAGAGGCTATTTTGGCAGAGTACCGCGCGTTTATTCAGGAAACGGCTAAAAAGGAAAATATTCCGCTCATTCCGTTTCACAAAGTATTTCTCGCTGAAGACAATCGTTTTAAGGTCGAACTTACTGCCGATGGCTGTCACCCTAATCTTGACGGTTATAGAGCGATGGCTGAATTGGCATTAAAAAAACTGCAGATTCCTGGCTATCCGGAGCTTAAATTCTGAGAAAAAGAAGAACCCTAAAAGAAGCCGCTAAGATATTGCTTCTTTTAGGGTTTTTATATTTGGGATATGTACTTTTTTACTAAAAGTAACGATTAAGCAGACCCTGCAGCGCTCTGGCGTGACGACCTTCGTCGCGACTGGTTTCGTCCAAAATATCGTGAGCGTGATCAAGCCCGGCATCTTTAGCCTTCATCGCTGCTTCCCGTTTGCCTTTGTTGGCGGAAATTTCGCCGGCAAGCATTTTCTCAATATTTTCTTTAGTGCTGGTGGAGATTCTGCCGGAAAGTTCAGCAAAAAGAGCTGCATGGTTTGCTTCTTCCAGCGCGATCTCTTTTAAAACAAGAGCCACCTCCGGAAAGCCCTCCCGTTGTGCTTGACGAGCCATTGCTAAGTAGATACCTACTTCCCAGCTTTCACCTTTAAATTCATTACCAACCTCATCAATTACGCAGGTACCGAGACAAATGCCAATTTTGTTTTCATTTATCAGATCCATTACTCTGCCTCCTTATTAGTATTTATTACTGACAATTAATTTATATCCTATATTTTGCCGTTTGTCAATTAGCTCTATGCTATTGAACTAAAAATAATGAAACCAGACCTACCCGATTAGACAAAAAAGACGCGTCAGCTGATAGAAAAAGCGTAGCGTCTTTTTTATGTGGGTAAGGAAATTATATCAATTTTTTAATATGAGATTGCCTGAAAGACGCCCATGTGGTAAGGTTTTATTATGAAAGGGATCATACGAAAAATATTTTCCGATCACTGGGGAGACTTTGTCAAAAC
>JAGXTL010000104.1 GCA_018333635.1 Dethiobacter sp. | reverse complement strand
CCAGATTCTTTATAGTCACCGCAGACAATCCTTACGCCTTGCAGACTCTTCGATACAGCTAAAAGGTTATCGGAATCACAGATGGTCGGATTTTTATAACTGCCCATCGGCACATTGAAACCGCCCTTGCCGTTCACTCGATAAAGCCCGTTAAAGCAAGTCCTATTTAGGTAAATGAAAAGGGCAGCCATTTCCACGCCAATTGCGGCGTTTGCTTTGAGCACATTAAACCGCTCTCTTTTAGCATAGTAATAGCTCTTTCTTTCATCATCAGAAAGCAACAAATATTCACATTCCAAAGTGCTCAGAACAGAGATAAACTCATCAACGTTCTCACGAATTTGGGTGTAAGTTTCAATTAACTCTCGGTTTAAGTCGCTAATGTACACTTCTTCCAACTGATACTTGCTAAGCACATCAAAAAGTACCGCACCGCCGCCGACAAACGGCTCGGCATATTTCGTTATTGTTTTCCCTAAGCCAAAGGGATATCCTTGACGGATATTCCCTAAAATCTGCGATTTGCCGCCAGCCCATTTTACAAAAGGCTTAACCGACAAGGTGCTATCACGCAAAAAGCGAGTGGTCCGCGCATCCTCTGGCTTTTTGACATTGGTGGGAATAATCCACATATTGCCGACCATCATAGCACCAGGTATCCTATTTTCAGAGCAAAGTATAGCAACTCGCCTTTGAGAGATTTTCCACTTTTTTGCCGTTTCTTTCGCTGACATAAAATCCATATTGTGCACCTCCGTCAACTTGTTATATTATATTCGAGGTTTAGAACTTTATCAAGCCATTTGTTAGAACAATTTGTTTAGCTTTATCTATAATTCCCTGCGCACCTAAATCAGAGAGCCGGCTGGCATCCGCCAACCGGCTCTCTGATTTTATAGTTTATCTTTTTTTAAGCATATTTAACGCACAGAAAAGCTGCTATTGACTAAGCCTGCCGCTGCTGTTCAGCATTCTTTTCAGCATAACTACTGCTTCTGCCCGGCTGGCATTCTCCTGAGGAGCAAAAAGGTTTCCTTCCCGGCCCCTAACAATATTTGCTTCGACTGCTTGAGCTACGGCTCCCCTCGCCCAAACGGCAATAGTCTGCCAATCCTTAAACCGGGAGGCCAGCACCACCTCCGGAGAAGTAAAGGAAACAGGCGTGACTGCCTGAAGATTAAGCGCCCTCACCACCATAACAGCAATCTCGTCACGCGTAATCGGTTGGTTAGGCCTAAAACTCCCATCGGGATAGCCTCCCACCAGCTGCGCCGCAAGAGCCGCCTCTACCGCACCGTAGTACCAAGCTGTCCGACTCACATCACTAAAGCGTCCGGCAGCAGGATTAACCTCCGCAATCCTCAAACTACGTATCAAAAAGGCGGCAAACTGCGCTCTGGTAACTAAACCGTTTGGCCCAAAACCGTCCTGTGTGACGCCGCCGGCAATGCCCAGTTCGGTCATTGCCATAATCTCGCTCTCTGCCCAGTGACCCTGTATATCGTTAAAAGACGAAATTGGTGTTAGAACAGGTGGTTGCTCCGGCGGACTTGGCGCAGGAGCGGCCCAGGCCTGATTTGTTAAAACTGTCCCCGGGTAATAAAAGTTAAGAATCTCCCTGAAGCCGGCGCCTCTTTCAGCCATCACCCTTGCTCCGTGCTGACTCATGCCAACCCCGTGACCAAATCCTCTTCCCGCGAATGAGTAAACCGCGCCATTTGCCGTAAAGCTGTCAACAAGAACGCTTCTCATTTGCATGGTGCCTAACATCGCACGAAGAGTGGCAATAGGAAGATTGCTATGTTCGCTCCTGGTAATCCTCAGGCTCCCGTTCTCATTCATAACAAACGTGCCGTCAGCT
>JAGXTL010000028.1 GCA_018333635.1 Dethiobacter sp. | reverse complement strand
CTTGTTGCGGCGCGTGCGGAAGGGTTAACCGAACTAAACTGTATTGTGGTCGAGCATCTGACCGAAGCTCAGAAACGTGCTTACATCATTGCCGACAACCGCCTTGCGCTAAACGCAGGCTGGGATGATGAGCTCCTTGCAATTGAGATAGCTGACCTGCAGGGTTCTGACTTTGATATCACACTCCTTGGCTTTAACGATGCGGAACTGAATAAGCTGATGGGTGGGCTTGAGGACGTTAAGGACGATGAATTTGACCTTTCAGCGGCTCTGGAAGAAGCAGCATTCGTTAAGCGCGGCGACGTCTGGACACTTGGAAGGCACAGGCTGATTTGTGGCGACGCGACCATTGCAGAAGATGTACATCTGCTTATGGACGGCCGCAAGGCAAACCTTGTCTTGACCGATCCTCCGTACAACGTGGCATTCGAGTCAGCCAGCGGGCTGAAAATAAAGAATGACAGTATGAAAGCAGAACAGTTTTACAGCTTCCTGCTCTCAGCATTCAAATGCTTTTACGAGAACCTTGCTGACGGCGGGGCTTTTTACTGCTTCCATTCGGATTCGGAAAAGGTGAATTTTTTCCGCGCCTGTGTGGACGCGGGCTTCCATTACTCCACCACTTGCATCTGGGTGAAAAACGCCCTAGTGCTTAGTCGTAGCGACTACCACCAGAGACACGAGCCCGTGCTCTATGCCTTCAAAAATACCACCAAGCACAAGTGGTACTCCGACCGCAAGCAGACCACGGTTTGGAACTTCGCCAAGCCGAAGAAAAACGAAAATCATCCAAATTCAAAGCCCCTTGACCTACTTGCTTATCCCATAACCAATAGCAGCCAGGCAAACGCCATCGTGCTCGACACCTTCGGCGGGAGCGGTTCTACCCTTATCGCCTGCGAGCAGCTTGACCGCACCTGTTTCATGCTCGAAATTGACGAGAAGTACGCAAGCGTCATCCTGCGAAGATACGCCCAGTTCAAGCAGAACAGTGGCGAAGACATCACCTGCGAGCGAGGCGGCCAAGTGCTCAGCTACGCCGAATTGGTGAAGGAGGTGGCTGACCGTGGATAGGAAAATGACACTCGGCTCCCTCTTCGACGGCTCTGGTGGCTTTCCGCTCGGAGCACTTTTAACTGGCATCGAACCGCTCTGGGCTTCGGAAGTGGAGCCGTTTCCGATTCTGGTCACCACCAAGCGGATACCGAAAATGAAGCATTACGGGGACATCAGACAGATTAACGGTTCGAAGATTGAGCCTGTGGACATTATCTCCTTCGGCTCGCCCTGCACTGATATGTCGGTCGCCGGCAAGCGAGCAGGCCTGGACGGAAAACAATCCGTTCTTTTTTATGAAGCAATCAGGATCATTACGGAAATGAGGTGCGCGACAAATGGGCGTTATCCAAGATTCATCCTCTGGGAAAATGTACCCGGTGCGTTTTCCTCAAACAAAGGCGCCGATTTCAAGGCAGTCCTTGAGGCGATCATCCGGATCGCCGAGCCGGAAGCCGAGGTGCCTGCGCCTAAAAACGGCCGATGGTCTTACGCAGACATACTTTTGGGAAACGGATGGAGCGTGGCATACAGAACTATCGACGCGCAATTTTTCGGAGTCGCCCAACGCCGCAAGAGAATCTATCTTGTCGCAGATTTTGGAAGCGAAAACGCCGGAGAAATACTCTTTGAGCCCGAAGGCGTGTCAAGGGATTTTGCGCCGTGCAGCTCTCCGGGGCAAAGAACTGCCGGAGATGCTCAAAAATGCACTGGAGCATCAGGCAATAGCGTGACCTGCCTCAACGACCAAGGCGGCAGTATACTGTCGGTTACTGAAAACGTCACTGGTACGCTCCGTGCCCAAGAACATGGGCATCAGCCTTGCGTTATGCAATCGAGCGGCTTTTGCACAGAACACAGTTCAAAAAGCCGTGGTGTAGGCTATGAAAAGGAAAAAAGCCCTACGCTTCGGGCAGGCGTTGTCCCCGGTGCGGTAATGTCATTTGAACCGGGCGCCGTTTCCCGTATCGGCGGCCATACTGTTGAAAACTTAAGCGGATCTCTCCGGGCAAAAATGGGAGACAACCAAACCGCTGTCGCGATTGAAAACCATCCCACGGACGGCCGGTGCAAAATCGAAGCAGACGGCAAAGTGCAGACTCTTACCTCCCGTATGGGTACGGGTGGGATGAATGTTCCGCTTGTGATAGGCGAAAGGCCAAAAAGACTCAAAATCCGTTCCGGCTGTGAAGGCGGCCAAAAAGGCGCACTGGTGCAAGAAGATATATCCGCAACCCTTGGATACAATAACGACCAGACTGTTATCGTGCCCACCGCTTACGGGATTTGTTCTAATGACAGCAACTCCATGAAGTCGGACAACCCGCATAGCGGTATTTATGAAGCGACAACATCGCGTACCATCGATGCCAATGGCGGAAATCCCGGGTGCAACCAAGGTGGCATAGCAGTTGTCGCACTCCAAGGCTCCATGATCGGCCGTGATGATAAGAACGGTCCCCAAGGCAGTGGCGTTAATGAGGACATTAGTTTCTCCCTCACCGCCGCCGACCGCCATGCAGTGGCCTATGCCATGACCACGGGCAGCTTCGCCGAGGTGCATGCGGAGAGAGCCGCCACGCTGCTGGCACGGGACTATAAAGATGTGCAAATTGTGAACCGGCCGCAGTATACCGTCCGCAGGCTCACGCCCACGGAGTGCGCCAGGCTGCAGGGTTTTCCTGACTGGTGGTGCTCGGATTTGGAAACTGCCGAGCCTACCGAAGAGGATATCGTTTTTTGGGCGGAAGTCTGGGAAATCCACCGTCTTATTATGGGCGTGTCCTCAAAGCCAAAGAGCCGGAATCAGATAATTAAGTGGTTGCAGAACCCATATTCCGATTCTGCAGAATATAAGATGTGGGGCGCTGGGGTGGCTTTACCGTGCGTGATTTTTGTCCTCGGCGGGATTGTAGAATTAATAGAAGGTGGTGGGCAACATGGCAATAAATAAAATTTTGTTCTCTTACAACGAGGTGGGTGCGGATGAGAGTCGGACTGGTTGATATTGATGGCCACAATTACCCCAACCTGGCGTTAATGAAGCTCTCGGCACACTTTAAGGCAACAGGTCACGAGGTTAAATTGGCAACACCGGATAATATAAAAGACTTTGACTGCGGATTCGCAAGCAAGGTCTTTTCCTTTACGCTCATGCCGGAATTACCTGACTGGGTTGAAGTAGGCGGTTCGGGTATCAATCTGAAAGTGGCTTTGCCTGATGAGGTTGAGCACCTGTGTCCGGATTATGATTTATATGATCTCGATTATTCGTTGGGCTTCCTGACGCGTGGTTGCATTCGAAACTGTGGGTGGTGCATTGTCCCTGAAAAGGAAGGGCCGATTCAGGTTCATGCTGATATTACCGATTTTGCCAAGCACCGGGACGTAGTTCTGATGGACAACAATGTGCTAGCCCATGATCATGGAATCAGGCAGCTTGAAAAGATTGCTGGATTGGGACTGCGCGTGGATTTTAATCAGGGGCTGGATGCCCGTCTGATTGACGACGCAACGGCTCGACTTCTAGCGAAGGTCAAGTGGCTGACGCCGATTCGTCTTGCCTGTGATAGCCAAGCGATGATGCCTTATATACAAAAAGCGGTTAACTTGCTGCGCTGGTACAACGCCACGCCGCGTGCCTATTTTGTATATGTTCTCGTTAAAGACATCCCCGAGGCCATGGAGCGCGTTCGCTTTTTGAAAGGTCTGAACGTAGACCCGTTTGCACAGCCCTACCGAGACTTCCGGACAAATATCGAACCCACGAAGGAACAGAAAGCTTTCGCACGGTGGGTTAACCATAAGGCTATTTTCAAGTCGGTACTGTGGGAGGATTACCGTAGCCAATATATACACATGTCAAAGATATAACTTGCTAATTTACAGCTTTAGAGTGATCTATGTAAGCACCAAAGAAATTAAGGAGGCTTACAAAATGGATTTAAAGTACAACGTTATTGGCGCGCGCCGCAAGGAACTGGTCAAGGCAGTAGCTGAAATTATTGGCTCGGAGCCTGTCTACAAGGCAGCTCCGACATTTAGCTACGAGGTAGGCGGCTACCACATTGACAAGAACGGCGTGGTTACAGGTCCAGACAACCTTGACCTTGAGGCAGGCCTACATGCTCTCCACGGCTTTGAAGCAGCGGAACGCGAATATGACAACCCCGATACCTACGAGAGCGCGCTTGGCGGAATGAGTGCGAACCCTTCTATCGAAGAGCTAAACGAGCTTTGGGCAGAAAGCGAAATGCGCCGCATGAAACTTGAAGACGCAAACGTTCCCGATTACTCAAATCGTGGACAGTACGGCGGGGATGATATTTCTGCCTTTGACGAGGGAGAGGAAGTCGACTCTGACGACCACTGCGACACGCTGACTATCGAGATGCCGCTTGCGGGTTTTACCGATGCGGCGTTTGAGAACCTTGAGCGGCTAATTGCAAGCAAGGCGGCGCTGATCAAAAAAGCTATCGGCGCGGAAGCACTCCCTATCGAGCGCACGGAAACGACGCTCAGGTTTCCATGGTTTAAGTTTGGCATAGACGGCGCAACAGTCGCCGCCTACTCCCGATTTATCGGTGCACTTTATGCGGCGGCGAAAGTCCAGAAGCGCGTCACCGGCAGGGAAAAGCCGGTGGAGAACGAAAAGTACGCCATGAGATGCTTCCTCCTCCGCCTCGGCTTTGTGGGCGATGCGTACAAAGATGCGCGGAAAATTTTATTGAAAAACCTCTCCGGAAGCAGCGCTTTTAAGAGCGGCGCCCGATCTAAGGCGGAGGTGTCCGCTGATGAATAAGTTCCCCTCTAAGGAAACGGTGGAGCGCCTGCGCGAAGAGTATCCTCAAGGCACCCGCGTGGAACTTGTCAGGATGAACGACCCCTTCTCTAAGCTGAAGCCAGGCGTCAATGGGATCGTTGATTTTATCGACGACGCTGGGAGCATATTTTGTATCTGGGACTCTGGCTCCACCCTCGGCGTGGTGTATGGTGAGGACGTGGTGAAAAAGCTGTCGGCCGAAAAAGGAGGAAACAGCCTGTGACTGATAAGGTGAAAGAGCAAATCCTCTCCATCCGGGCAAGCGGCACCACAAGTATGTTTGATGTGCCGCGCGTCCAGCGCGAAGCATTCTTGCGCGGCTTCTACGAGCTGGTGTGTTACCTGGAGGAGCACAAAGCTAAGTACAGCCGCTTTATCCTGACAGGTGAGGCGGATGAATAACTTATAAGTGGGCAAAGGCAAGGGGCTTCCTCGGAGGCTCTTTTCTTTTGCCCGTTTTGGGAACGGAGGCGGCAGTATGGCTAAAAAGTTTATCCCCACCCGTTTTATGCTGCCGACTTCGCGGTATGACAAAGAGCGCGCTGACCACGCGGTAGAGTTCATCAAACTGCTTTGTCACACGAAGGGCGAATGGTCAGGGAAACAGTTTGTGCTGCTGCCGTGGCAGGAACAGATTATCCGGGATATTTTTGGCGTCATTAAGCCGGACGGGAACCGCCAGTTTACTACCGCTTTCATAACCTGCAGCAAAAAAAGCGGCAAAAGCGAACTTGCGGCAGCTGTCGCGCTGTATATGCTTTGCGCAGATGGCGAAGAAGCCGCAGAGGTCTACGGCTGCGCAAACGACCGCAAACAAAGCGCCATCGTCTTTGATGTGGCTCGGGATATGTGCCGGCTGGCACCTCCGGCGCTTCAGCGGCGTGTGAAGCTGCTCGATTCCACAAAACGCATCATCTATCACCCGACGCGCAGCTACTACCAAGCCTTGTCGAGCGAGGTGTCGACAAAATTCGGACTGAACATACACGCGACGGTATTTGATGAACTGCTCGGTCAAAAAGACCGCGAACTCTACGATGTAATGACAAAGGGCGCCGGCGCGGCAAGGAGGCAACCGCTAAATTTCG
>JAGXTL010000100.1 GCA_018333635.1 Dethiobacter sp. | reverse complement strand
TGCAGGTTAAAGCAATAGCAATTTGAAAAAGACAGTGTTTAGGGCGCGTTATGACAGAAGTTGTATTGCTCAGAATAGAAAAACCTTAGTAGAAGCGACTGTATGCTTTGTGACGATGATGTTTGATATTTTTCTAAGAATACGACAGTTGTCCATGTCACAGAATTCGAGTTTAAGGATTGGGAGGTTTTAAAAAATAGACAGTGCGAAAAAGTTGCAAATTGTTCTCTGGTTGCTAAGAATTAATAGCAAGAAACGGATTTTCTTGTATCCGACCGCTTGCGGCGGAGTTGTCCTTGCTTTAACTAGGTATAGCTGGCTACTGGATTCCATAACCTTGCGACTGCATGATGATGAAGGACGCGGTTGTCAGGTAATATTAATTTATCCGCTTTTTATGTCGCTTCTATGTTTTTTGATATGCTTTGCTGTATCATGGTTGATTTACAGACCAGTTGGCAGGGTCGAGTACAAGTGTTCAAGGAAACCACAAAAAGTAGAATACAAAAGTAGCAGTACCTTTATTGCGTCCCAAAAGGCGTTAAGCAGCACTGAATTATTAAAGCCGCAGTTATATCATTCGCCCAATCCGTATCTTGACAGATTAGAACAAGGTTGGCATGTTCTGGTGCCGGAAAGCGAGAAAGAGGGGGGGTAGTCCGTAATGTGGAAGCCAAATCATATTGTAGAAGATGAAAGAGTGCAACGCATGAGTTTTCTGCCCTATGAGGTCGTATTGCTCTTCTTCTTAACGGAAAATGCAATTTATGCAAGCCCATTAAAAAAGGGAAATGAAACAAACGTAAATCTGCCTTCCATACAGGAAATTGTTCAGGGATGCGCGTATGCAGGCACTCATTATGTTGTCTTAGTGCATAATCATCCAAATACAAATTTTCTCTTTCCGTCAAGGGAGGATATCGTCAGTACAATGATGTACAAAGCTTTGCTGGAAAAATACAACGTTATTCTGCACGACCATATAATCATCTCGGAGGGGGGGATGCAGTATTCATTTAAACAACATGGTATTTTATGATTAAACATTATGGGGAGAAAATATATTTTTGAATAAAACCTGCCAATTCTACATTATTTATCAACCGGAAATAGTGTAGGAAAGTTGAGCTTATCGCTCGAAATAGCAACAGTTCTCTCTTGAAGCCAATTAGTACTGAATCGAAATTAAGGAGGATGATATTTATGGATATTTTTGACCAGTCGAGTCTTGAGCAAAACAAAGAAGTTTTGAGCTGGAAAAACAAAAAGCATCGCAGTGACCGGGATACTATATTTAGCATAATAGAACAAGATAGCGGTCGCTCAACCCTTAAGCAGTTAGCGGAAATACTAACAGACCATCCAGACACTATTGGTAACTTTTCTATGCGGCAAGCAGATTATTATAAAATGCTCTATAAAAGCGGAAAAACAGAAATGAAAATAAGGCCTTGGCGTCCAGAGGAAGATAATATTTTGTACAATCTTATTCAAAAAGGAGTGTCTAACAATAAAATTGCAGCAATTCTAAACAGAACAAGACAAGCTGTTTGCCATCGTATTATACAACTGGACTTTCAAACAAGAATCTCAGAAAAAAAGGCAAGTCATGTAAAGGAAGGACTTGTAAAAGGATTGCCACATGCGGAGATTGCGAAGAATTGTAACGCAAAACTCTCCTCGGTCCGTCATATATCCAGTAAATATAAACCTTACGTGGATAAAAGGCGACTTGCTTTTCCAAGAAATGGGTCGTTTGTAGAACGGGAAATAAGAGCAAGCCTTGAGAGCAGATATGGTGATGCCGTACTTCCGAAAAAAAGTAGCAAGACATGGAGCGGAGGTCGGTATGAAATTGATATTCCAATTGTGGCTGGTGAACACAAGTTCGCAATTGAAGTACAATCATCACTGCATAAGGATAAAAAATTTAGGGATTATGCAAAAATGAGATTTGCAGAAGAAAAAGGGTGGCTCTGGCTTCCTGTATGGGTAATGGAAGTAAATCCCGATATTAAAATTGCTAACAAGTTTGTTAAACTAATCTGCCATCTCATTAATAATTATCAGAAAGGCAATACTCGCCCGTATTTTCGGTACATGGAAATCATCAGGAAAAAAGAGGAGGAAGAATTTTACGCCCCCATACAGGAACCCGTTTATAACAAGTGGGTAACTTATGGAGATTATTGGACGGATGTAGAAGAGCAGATACTCAAGGATAATTATGGCAAAGTACCAAAAAAAAAATTAGCGAACTTTTAAAAAATAAGAGAACTATTGTTGCCATCGGGCACAAGGCTATGCAATTTGGACTGACAAAGACTCGCAAAAACTATACCCCTAGTGAAGCAGATATTCTTAGAAAATACTATCCGATTGCTGAAAAAGATTATATCTGCTCATTATTGCCAGACAGGTCTTGGACGAGCATCGCATGTAAGGCACACGACCTTGGTTTAAAAAGAGTAAAGTCACATCTGATTAAAGAAACGAGCTCAGTTTAAAGGAACAGATTTGAGATAATATTTTAAGGAAAGGACATACAGCACTGCTGCGCCTTTAGGTGCTGTAAGGTTTATGTGGCTGGGGTGTGTCGGCTCTTGATAGGTGCATCCCTGCCACTTTGCCGCGCTCAATACAGGATAGTTTCCATGGCGGGAGATGTCGTCCTCATTAGAAGTGCTTATGGAGATTATTGGGCAGATGAAGAAGCAGTTAGTCAAGGAAATTATGGCAAAATATTCGATTGAAATATCGCTAAAATGCCCTCGAAAAGCAGGGTTTTTTGCAAAAAATCAACTCATCGAAAAACCATACAGGATGGGCGATTGTGGCACTTTTGGAGGGGGGGGTGAGCGTAACGCTTACACCCCCCTTCTGGAAACCTTCAACGGGGCAGAAATACTCCCCGTCCTAGTCTTCATCAGCCTGTCTTCCCTCAGCAAACCCAAATAAAAAGTACAGGGTATAATTATATTCTGTACTTCGAAGAAAGGCAGGCTGTTTTTGAAGTAAAAGGCCTGATTGTGGCTATGAGGGTAGAATTGCTGTTGACTTATAATCAACAATCGTATGGCGGTTACTCTTCTTTTTTTTGACTCATCGTCAGAGGGAATTTCTGCACTTGTGTTCGCAGGTGTGTCATATCCGTTTTTGTATAAACCTTAGTGCTGTTTAGGTCTTCGTGTCCGAGCAATTCCTTGATGGAGATAAGGTCAGCCCCGTTTTGCAGGAGCAATGTGGCGTAGCTGTGGCGGAGTTTATGGGGGGAATAGCCTTTACCTTCA
>JAGXTL010000033.1 GCA_018333635.1 Dethiobacter sp. | reverse complement strand
TTTGTTGCTACGTCACAAAAAACCCTACTCCTCCTAAAAAACCACCTTCTTTAAAAGAAGCAATATACATGGTGGCGAAGTTGGGAGGATTCTTAGGAAGGAAACGAGATGGTTGCCCCGGCACTACCACACTATGGCGTGGTCTACAGCGCTTAGATACTGCCTCCGAGATGTATGGCATCATCAGGGGCGAAGAATCCCTCCCTCCCCTGGAAGCATGGCCATAATACTCCGGTGTCAAGTGTGGGTAAGGGTTAGCCCGGGGGGAGAGGGTAAAATTAGAGGAAATCCCCTCTCCCTCTGCCCTACAAATTCCCTCTCCCTCAGGGTGAGGGCATATTAGGGTGAGGGCATATTAGGGTGAGGGCATATTAGGGTGAGGGCAATATGTTGAATTTATCAGAATTTTGTTGTATACTGCTTAAGGGCAGTATTTTTGTCTTAGTTTTCAAAGGGCAGTATTTTTGTCTTAGTTTTCATAGGAAACGCGCATGTTGCATAAGGCCCGGCACGTCTTGAGTGTTGGGCTTTTCAATAGCACAGTAGGGGGGTAGGATATTTGCCTAATCAACAACGACAGGTCAGTGCCGACTATTTGTTATATGAGGCGCCGCGCACGCCAAACTTTATTACCGGCAGCGAAGCTGTCATGGAAGCTGTGAAACGTGCCAATGTAGATATGGCTATCGCCTATCCTATTACTCCCCAGAGTGAAAGCATGCATCTGGTGGGTGATCTGTATGCGCAAGGCTATCTGAAAGACTATTTCAGGGCGGAGAACGAATTTGCCGTGATGGCGGCTATTCATGGTGCCGCTTTGGGCGGAGGTCGTGTTTTCACCGCCACCAGCGGTCCGGGTACGCTGCGTGCCATGGAAATGTTCCCGGTCTGGGCAGGTGCCCGCCAACCGATTGTCTGTGCCTTTATGTGCCGCGGTGTTGCTTTGCCAACCTCAATTCAGCCCGAAAATATTGAAATGAGCATGTTGCTCGATACAGGGATGCTCATGTTTCATGCGGAGGACGGTCAGGATTTTTTTGATATGATTCTCAAAGCGTATGTTATTGCGGAAAACCCGGATGTGCATTTGCCGGTAGGGGTCTTTGTTGACGGTTTTTTTGTTACTCACACACGGGATGCGGTGCTGCTTCCGCCGGCGGAGCTGAAGCTTGAACCGTATAACTGTGAGAAAGCACCTGTTCCTGTTTTTGATATGGAAACTCCTCCTCTCAGAATTACGAGGGATCCTCTCCTTAATAAGAGTAATTTTATCAGTTATGCCGCAAACGCCAGCTGGCACCAGGAAGTGATTGCCGCCGCCGACAGAGCGCGCAGATATATTAACCGTCACCTCGGCGGATTGCTGACAGTGGAAAATCCGGACGCGAAAATATTTATTGCCGCATCAGGCACCGCCGTTTCTCAAGGGCGGGAGGCTTTGCAGGCGTTGCGGGAAGCGGGACTGTCTGTGGGCTTGATCAAAATAAAGTCTATTCGCCCGTTCCCTGAAGCGGAAATTGCGGCTGCTACCGAAAAAGCGGAGTTGATTGTCGTTCCCGAATTTAATGCGGGCGGCTGGCTTGCCAGAGAAATCAAAGCGGCTATTAGCGATAACCGGCGGGTAGTGGCAGGGCCACGCGTCTTTGGCGGTATGTCTATGCCAAAAGAGCTGATTATCGAGGAAATTTATCAGGCTCTGGCTAAGCAAAGACAGGGAGGTTCGGCATGTCTGTAAAAATTATTAGACCTACCGCCGCTTTTGCGGACCTATTGCCTGCAGAGTATCTGGAATTAGCGGCAAACGGACCTTATGCCTCACCGAAAACGATTAATGATTTGGGAAACTTTAAGGAAATTATTGAAGAACATCCGCATTGTGCCGGCTGCGGTGTGGCACTAGGCGTGCGCCTTACGGCCGCTTCCTTGCCTGCACCGGCAGATACACTAATTGTTGGAACGGCCGGGTGCTCCTTTTTTGGCCTCGCCCAAGCGGCGCTGAATTACTCTTGTTCTGCTTTTGGCAATCAAAATGCGGTGGCTTCCGGCTTAAAAAGAATGCTGAAAATCCGTTATCCCGATACGCATAAGGATGTGGTGGTGCTGGTAGGCGACGGTGGCATCGCCGATATTGGCCTGGATCTGACGCTGCATTCCTGGTTTCGGCGTGAAAAGATTGCCACCATCATGGTTGATAACGAAGTATACGGTAATACCGGCGGTCAGGAGAGCGGCATGACCCAGGAAGGGCAGGTGCTGAACATGGCGCCGAAGGGTAAAAATTTTGCTAAAATTCCCGTCTTTGAGCTGGCACAAGTGTCAGGCTGTGTCTATTGTGCCAGGGTGACTGTCGCCAGCCCGAAGAAAATTGGCCAGGTGGTGAGAAAAGCGATCCTACTCGCCAGAGAAGTGGGTCCCACCTATGTTCAGATCTATACGCCCTGTCCCACCAACTTCAAATTTCCGCCCCAGCAAACTATCAATATAGCTAAGAAAGCAGAGGAGGGTCATTATTCTTTCCGTGAGTTTATCAGTGACGAAGCACAGGCTTACTGGGAAAAAAACTTCAGTTCCTCTGCTTAATTTATGATGAAACTTGCGATCGTTAATAGCATATCTTTTGAAAAAAGTCAATATTGATTATGTGCCCATTTCAGATATAATAGAAAATAATTTGTTGTGAGAAAAAAACTGAGATATTCAGTATGGAGGGATGGTTTTGTCAATTACACCGTATCGAGTGCTGGTGGGACCAGAAGGCTATTTGCCCCCGGCCGCCGCTAGTCGGGGAGTTCTGCTTCCGGAAAAGGGAGAAGCACTCATTGAGGGTGCTATTGTTCCGGAAGAGGAAGCTATGCAAGCAATCGCAACTAAACTGTTGAGCGCAAAAAATCCCTTCTTTTTCCCGGGCCCCCAGTTGCTGTGGGATTGGAAAGAGGGAGTGGCGCAAAAGGCACAGGCGGTAAAAAGATTGGCTGATTTAGCAGGAGCGCGGGTTATTCCCATGCCGGATTATCGTCCTAAATATCCCATGATCAACCCTGCCGTAGAAATCAATCCTAATCATCCCAATCTGACCATTTGGCACAACAAGATTGATTTGTGTGTCTTCATCGGTGTCCACTGCCACTATGCCAATATGGCGTTAAAAATTATTCGCGGCGGCACAAGCTGCTACACCGTTGCCCTCTGTGGCGAAGCGGGCCATGAGGATGCCATGATTTCTCTCTGTTGCATGGGTATGCCGGAACTGGCAAAGCTTACAGAGATTATTCGCACAATGAAGGGGGAGCAAGCAGCGTGATTGAACAAAAGGTTGTTGCTCCTGAGTATTTGTTTAATGAGGCGGAGCGGGAAGAACAGTTTATTACCGGCAGTGAGGCGGTACGCGAAGCGATCAGGCGGGCCAATGTTGATATGGCTATTTCATATCCTATCACACCGCAGTCTGAGAGTATGCATTTGGTGGGAGATATTTATGCCGAAGGATATATCAAAGAATATTTTCGCGGTGAAAACGAGTTCGCCGTAATGTCATCGGTGGCAGGCGCGGCGATGGGCGGCGTCCGGGTTTTTACCGCCACCGGCGGACCAGGCACGCTCCGCGCCTTTGAAGCCTTTCCTACTTGGGCTGGCGCACGCTTGCCCGTCGTCTGTGCTTTTATGACGCGCGGCATTAACTCACCCCTGAGCATTCAGCCCGATACGCTGGAAATGGCGTACATGCTTGATACCGGCATTATCATGCTGCATGCGGAGAACTCTCAAGACCTCTATGACATGATCCTGCAAGCCTTTATGATTGCGGAGAAGCCTGAAGTGCATATCCCGGTAGGCGTTTTTGTGGACGGTTTTTTTGTCACTCATACTCGTGATCGGGTGAAGATTGCTCCTCCCGATATCAAGTTGCCGCCTTACAATCCTTACAGCGCCCCCGTTCCGGTGATGGATATGGAAAATCCGCCTATCCGTCAGATGCGGGATCCCTTTGTAATGAAAAGTAATTTTATCAGCTATGCAGCACATGCTTCTTGGCAGCAGGAAATTCTGGCGGCGGCGGAGCGTTCCCGCCGGCATATCGCACACTATCTCGGCAGCCTGCTTGAAGCTGAAAATGAGAATGCCCAGGTGATGATTGTCGCCTCCGGCACAGCCGTTTCTCAGAGCCGGGAAGCGATTGAGTCAGCCCGTCAGGAAGGACTTGACGTGGGCTTAGTGAAACTGAAGAGCTTGCGGCCTTTCCCCACCGAGGAGTTAAAGGCAGTGACGGCTAATGCTAAAGCAGTGATCGTCCCGGAGTTTAACCGGGTAGGTTGGCTGGCGCGGGAAGTTCGGGCTGCGCTGGAAGCAAAAGTCAAAGTTGTGGGCGGTCCCAGGGTGTTCGGCGGTATGACCATGCCCCCTGATCTGATCCTCGACGAAATCAGGAGGTGCGCCAATGAGTAAGGATTTCCTTCGCATATCGCCTGCCTTTGAGGATATTATGCCGGCGGAATACCGCGAACTGGTAGCGTCAGGCCCTTACGGAAAAGGTTATGGCATTTCCGACTTAGGTTCCCACAAGGAACTGCTTGAGGAACATCCTCTTTGTGCCGGTTGCGGTCTTGCCCTGTCGCTGCGCCTTACTCTCAGCGTCTTGCCTGCCCCGGAGGATACTGTGATCGTAGGTTCCACCGGCTGCAGCGCCTTGGCTTTTCCTCAAGTGGCCCTGCATAACATTCATTCCCTCTTCGGCAACCAAAACGCGGTGGCAGCCGGACTGAAGCGAGCCCTGAAGCTGCGTTTCCCGGATAAACACAAAGATGTGGTGGTAGTCGCAGGCGACGGTGCCACGGCAGATATCGGGCTGGATATGGTGATGCAGTCTTGGTTCCGCGGTGAACTGATCACCACAATAATGCTGGACAATGAAGCGTACGCCAATACGGGCGGTCAGGAGAGCGGCATGTCGCCCAAGGGCGCAGTGCTGAATATGGCGCCTAAGGGCAAAAAATTCCAAAAAATCAATATGCCGGAACTTGCTAGGGAAGCAGGCTGCGTTTATGTAGCGGCCGTTTCTCCTGCCAATCCTAAGCGGCTTGGGAAAGCGATTAGACGGGCTATTCTTGTGGCGAGGGAAGTAGGACCTACCTATGTGCAGATTTTTGCTCCTTGCCCCACTAACTTTAAATTTAAGCCTCAGGAAACCATCAAGCGCATAAAAGAGCGCGAGAAGGACGGCACATACCTGACGAGGGAGTATATTTCGCAGGAAGCGCAAGAGTATCTGGCAGCCATGGAGGGGGGCAATAAGGATGAATAAGAAAGTAAGTATTCGCATGTCCGGCCTTGGCGGACAAGGCGTCGTTACGGCCGCGCACATTCTTGGCTCCGCCGCCACCCGTGATGGCCTCGTCAGCACTGTGAACCCGTTCTTTGGCGCGGAAAAAAGGCTTGCTCCCGCAGAGAGTTATGTGCGGATTAGCCCGGTACAGATTCATGAGCGGGGGGAAGTGTTGTTTCCCGATGTGATTATGATTTTTCATCCTCATGTAATCACAATGGGGAAATGTTACACCATGCCTTTCTTTGACGGTTTACAGAAAGACGGCGTGATCATTGTCAACGCCGATGTATTTCCGGAGATTAGTGCCGACGACTGTCAGGCACTGGCAAAGCTTAATGCAAAGCTCTATTATCTGCCGGCCACTAAGGTGGCTCTGGAAGTCGGCGGGACTGAATTGGCTACCAATATGGCTATGCTTGGCGCCTTTTTAAACGTCACGAAACTCGTATCTGTTGAAGCACTCAAAGATTCCTTGGCAGAACGGTTTGGCGGCGGCAAATTCGTTGCATCCGGTACGACTGCCGCTTTAGATGATGTGTTAAGGAGTAAATATGAGAAAGTCAGCCAGCTGATTGAGCAGAATATGGCAGTAGTGGAAGCTGCCGGTGCATCACTCCGCGAATTCGCTGTCTGCTAAGGAGGAAAAGCAATGTATGGTGCTGTTAAGGTAGACGAAGAAAAATGCAACGGTTGTAAAGTATGTGTCTTTGCCTGCCCGGACCCTAATGTGCTCACCTTGTTGAAAACTAAAAAGATCACGGTCAATCAAGACCGCTGTAAGGCTTGCGGTTTATGTGCTTCTGTTTGTCCAAAAGAAGCACTGACCGTTAATTAATTGTTCTGAACTGGAAACGGATGGCGAGAGCCCCCGTTTCTTTTTTTTCGGTGTGTACTTTATACCCTCTCCCCTCTTACACTAATCCCCTCTCCACCCATTGGGGGAGAGGGTAAGGGTGAGGGGGGAAGGGTATCTCTGACCTCTGACCTCTGACCTCTGACCTCTGACTTCTGCCAATGGGAGAGGGCTAGGGTGAGGGGGGGAAGGAAAGAGCAGCAGTGGTTATTTTCATAGTAAAATGCAGGAATTTCATTCTTCCAGGGAGAAGAGGAAATTATCCTGGCGGAGGTGGACTGCTTGAAACTCACGCCGCGCCTGCAGGCTATCGCGGAGCTAATCCCGCCTGACAGTGTAGTAGCTGATATTGGCACAGATCATGCTTACTTGCCTGTTTATCTTATTTTGAATAAAGTAAGCCGGCGGGTTATAGCAGTTGAACTGAATCAAGCTCCGCTGCAACAGGCAAGCGAAACTGTCGCAGCCTTTAATTGCCTGCAGGAAATTGATTTACGGCTGGGAAACGGCCTGCATGCTCTCAAAGCGACTGATAAGATTGACACAGTGGTGATTGCCGGACTTGGCGGACAGAGCATTGCGGCTATCTTGCGCGATGGGCGCCATCTGCTTAAAAGTGTGCAACAGTTGATTCTCCAGCCGATGAGTGAGGAGGGGTATCTGCGCCTCTTTCTCGCGCGAAACGGCTTTGTGCTGGCAGACGAGGCGCTGGCGCGGGAGGGCAGGCGTTTCTATGAGATTATTCTCGCCAAAGCCGGACGGGAGCAGGAAACAGATCTGTTCCGCCTTTCCTTTGGACCACGGCTATTGGAGCAAAAACCGCCCTTGCTGTCTGTATTTTTGCAGGAGAAAATTCGTAAACTAAAAGTTGTTTATCATAGCCTGCAAAGAGCGGAAAAAGACGACGTAAGCAGTAAGCTTCAGGATGTGGAAAGGGAGATATATTGTTTGGAGGAGGTGCTGATTGGTGTTGCTGCAAGCGCAGACCTTAATTCACTATCTTGAAGAGCTGGCGCCTAAACGTCTTGCTTTTGATTGGGACCAGGTGGGATTACAGTTGGGGAGCAGTCATGGAACTGTAAGAAAAGTTTTGATTGCGCTTGATTTTGATGAACGTGTGCTGGCAGAGGCATGCAGCGAGGGCGCCGATTTTATCCTCATCCATCATCCTTTTATTTTCTGCCCACTCTCCGCAGTGCGCACAGACCTGCCGCAAGGACGGCTGATTGCCGCTGCCTTAGCGGCAGGCTTGCGAATTTATGCGTCACATACCAATCTGGATATGGTCAGCGGTGGGGTCAATGACGCCCTGGCAGACAGGCTCGGTTTGGCGGAGCCGGAAGTATTGCAGACAAAGGGAACGCAGTGTTTTGAAAAAATTGCTGTTTTTGTCCCAGATGGTCATGAAGATAAAATACGTGATGCGCTGGCGTCTGCTGGGGCCGGCTGGATTGGCAGCTATAGTCATTGCACTTTTCAGTCGCCAGGTACAGGCACCTTTATCCCTAGGGAAGGGACAAATCCTTACGTCGGTGAACAAGGGAAGCTGGAGCGGGCGTCCGAAGTTCGGTTGGAAACCATTTACCCGGCAGAACTGCGTAAGCGTGTCGTTAGCGCCATGTTAAAAGCGCATCCCTATGAGGAGGCAGCCTATGACCTCTACCCCTTGTTGAATGCAGGGAAACCATACGGGCTGGGCAGAGTAGGCAAACTGGAACGGGCTTGTACGTTGGAAGAATTTTGCGCAGTAGTTAAGGAGAAACTTGAGATAACGGAGCTTCGTTTGACAGGTGAAGCAAGACAAGTAAAAAAGGTGGCCGTTTGCGGCGGCAGCGGCGGTGAATTAGTCCAAGCCGCGCAGTTTGCCGGCGCCGATGTATTGGTGACCGGCGATTTGAGATATCATCAGGCACGAGAGGCGCAAGCTTTGGGCATAGCAGTGATTGATGCCGGCCATGACGCAACAGAACAGGTTATTATTCCGGTGCTTTGTACCTATTTGCGGAATAGGCTAGCTCAAGACGGATACAGGGTAGAGGTTCTGGCTTCGGCCGTGCGCACAACTCCATGGATGACTTTGTAGAACAGGTGCCTTTTACCTGTTCTTTTTCTATCGCAAAAAACAAGGAGGGAATCTAATGGGGGAACTGCATGTCCTTTTAGAACTGCAGCAAGTCGATCTGAAGCTAGATAAATTGCAGGAAACACTAAAAAAACTCCCCGTCTTTGAGGAGTTCAAAAAGCTAAAGGAGCAGGCCGGCACAGCCAAAGAAGCATTGGCACAGGCAGAAGCTAAATTGCAAGCAAAACTAAAAGCGATTCGCAGCTTGGAAGGTCAGCTGCAACTGGCGGAAGATGAGCACAAAGAAGTCCTGGCCAGACTCTATGGCGACTCAGAACAAAGTGCAAAGGAGTTGGAGAAATTAGAACGGCGCGCAGCCGCACTAAAAAGTCAGCAACAAAAAGAAGAGGAACAACTGCTGATGGCTATGGAGGGAGCGGAAGAACTGACAAAGGTTGTGAACATCGCAAAAAGCGAATATAACAGTGTGTACCAAAAGCTCCGCGAGAAACAAAAGAGCGGCAATGAAGAAATCAGTCGATTAAAAGAAGAAAGCTTTCATTACAGTGAGCAGCGGCAATTGCTGAGCCGGCAGGTGGCAAAACCGCTGCTGGAAGAGTATAATGCACAGCGCCAAAAATTTCAAGGACGACCTCTTGCCCAAGTTGAAAAAGATATCTGTCTTGGTTGCCGTGTCTCCGTGTCATCAATGTTAAAAGTAAAGCTTAATCACCCAGACTGCAAAATCAATTGTGAAAACTGCGGCCGGATTCTTGTGCCCTATCATCTGGAATAACCGAAAGACATTTTTTTACTTTTGACTTTTAAAACCGAACATGCTACAATGTTACTCCTAGAGACAAAAAATACAAAGCAGACTGGGTAGTCGCGGGGACATATTGTCCTCGAGGAAAGTCCGAGCTCCATAGGGCAGGATGCTGGGTAACTCCCAGTGAGGGTGACCTCAAGGAAAGTGCCACAGAAATTAAACCGCCAAGCAGAGCGGGATATCCCGCTCTGCTTGGTAAGGATGAAACGGTGCGGTAAGAGCGCACCAGCGGTCAGGCGACTGGCCGGCTAGGCAAACCCCATCCGGAGCAAGACCAAATAGAGGAGAGTTGACGTTGCTCGCCGATCTCCCGGGTTAGGTCGCTAGAGGTGTCAGGTAACTGCCATCCCAGAGAGATGATTATCGCCCCGCAAGGGGAACAGAACTCGGCTTACAGGTCTGCTTTGTATTGTCCCTTGGGACAGGGGGACAGGTGATTTGTCCCACTCGTCCACGCGACCACCCCTCCAAGGGAGGGGAATTTTTGTAGCAGAAAATTATATCGTTCACAACGTAATGGGGGTGTCGCAGAGCGACCCCTTTTCGGGCGGGTTTGAAACCCGCCCCTACTAGGTGCTCAGGGTCCGCAGGTCTGCCGTAGGGACGGGTTTCAAACCCGCCCTGCAAGCTTAGAGAAAAGAAAGAAAATAAAGTGGAAGTAGAAGAATCAAAAGAATAGTGATATGCTGCTCTGTATTGGCCCTTAAAGCATCGCGTCTTTGACGCGGTGCTTTTTGCCATGGTGCGCGCGGCAAGAGCGACAGCTTGGCGGTAAAAGTCATACATCCAAATCGGCAGATGATATTTGTCACCATTTGTCAGTTTTGCCGGTAATTTGCCGATAATTTGTGTTAAACAGTGTTTTTCTCTCTAAAAATTATGTTACAATTATATATGGAAAATTCATCTATAATGACGGGTTATTCATTTTTGCCGAGAAGGAGATTGCGCATGAGAAAGGTTTTGGCTGGCTTCAGTGCGGTTGTGCTAGTATTTTTTACTCATTTTTCGGTGGAGGCAGCATCTATTCCGAGGGATGAATTTTTCGAGTTGTTTAATAAACATGGTTCAATTATGCTGATCATTGATGCGGAAACAGGAGCGATTGAATATGCCAATAATGCGGCGGCAGAATTTTATGGTTACACGCAAGCAGAACTTGAAGCCATGGCAATTCAGAACATCAACATGCTTTCAGCCGCAGAAGTGGCACGGGAGAGAGAAGCGGCGGCTCTGGAAAAACGCAATCATTTTTTCTTTAGGCATCGCCTTGCCAGTGGAGAAGTTCGCTCGGTGGAAGTTTATTCTTATCCGTACCAATTTGAGGGTAGGAGGCTGCTTTTCTCAATTATTAATGACATTACTACGGAAACAGTGCTGCAGGAGAGCTTAAGGCGCCGAAATACCGTCTTTTTAACCAGCTTGTTTGTGGTGATATTTATTTTGAGCGTATTGCTTGCCGTGCTAATGAAAAGCCGGGAACGGAACAAAGCCATTGTGCGGGAACTGGCAGAAAACGAGCGTAAATATAAAACCCTACTGGCCAATTTGCCGGGGATGGTCTACCGCTGCAAAAATGACTCTGATTGGACGATGGAATATGTAAGTTTGGGCTGTTTGGAGTTGACCGGCTTTCGGCCGGAAGAGTTGGTGTCCAATGAGAAAATATCGTTTAAGAATCTGATTAAAGCAGAGTACCGGCAAGTACTCTGGGAGAAATGGCAGGATGTAATTAAAGAGAAAACCATCTTTCAGGAGGAGTATCCTATTATCACCGCAGGCGGAGAGCAAAAGTGGGTTTGGGAGCGGGGGAGGGGTATTTATACTGAGGACGGAACAGAGCTTCTGGCCTTGGAGGGTTATATAGCCGATATTTCAGAAAAGAAAGAAAAGCAGAAGCGGATAGAATTTTTGAGTTACCAGGACCATTTAACAGGCTTATACAATAGGAGATTTTTTGAAGAAGAACTTCGGCGGCTGGATACTGCCAGAAATCTTCCTCTAACAGTTGTAATGGCTGATGTCAATGGCTTAAAGATAGTCAATGATGCTTTCGGGCACGCCGCAGGAGACTTGCTGCTCGAGACTGTAGCCAAAATCTTAAAGCGTGAGGCTCGTGCTGATGATATTATTGCGCGGATGGGGGGAGATGAATTTTTGCTCCTGCTGCCCAAAACAGATTCTTCCGCTGCCGGGAAAATGATTAAGCGGATAAAGGCTGTTACTGATAATCAAAAGGTAATGTATCTCGATGTTTCCGTTTCTTTTGGTTGGGCAACCAAGGTGGAAAAGGAAACAGATATTGCGGAAATAATGAAAAGGGCAGAAGATTTTATGTATCAGAAGAAGCTCTTTGAAAGCTCAAGCAGAAGAAGCGATGCCGTCAAGTCAATTTTAAAGGCGCTGCACATCAAGAATCCCCGGGAAGAAGAGCACTCCAAGCGAGTCAGTAAGTTGTGTGAAGCTCTAGGCAGGGCCTATGATTTAAGCGAAGAAGAGATTAATGTTTTTAGAGCTGCGGGAGAATTGCATGACATAGGTAAAATTATCATCGACGAGGTTATTTTGAATAAGGCTGATAAACTATCTGCCGCTGAATGGGAAGTGATCAAGCGTCATCCAGAGGCAGGGTTAAGGCTGTTAACTTCAGCATTTGAGTTTGAGCCAATTGCTGAATTTGCCTATGCTCACCATGAGCGCTGGGATGGTGCCGGCTATCCCAGAGGGCTTAAAGGGGAAGATATCTTATGGGAGGCTAGAGTAATGGCGATCGCCGATGCGTATGACGCCATGACTTGCGTACGTCCATATCGGCCTGCTTTGAGCGAAGAAGAAGCCGTAAACGAAATCAAATCGAATGCAGGCACACAGTTTGACCCTATTATCGCAAAGGTATTTGTGGAAAAGGTTTTAGGCAAGGAATGGTGAATATTGCCTTTAAGCAGTTTCCAGCTGGATTTTTGCACGATGGATGAAGGAAAAGAGCGCTGCTGAAAACGGAAGGGGGGAAGTTGTTTGTCCGTTATTGTCGATGTCCAAGAGCTGACAAAGCGCTACGGCGGTTTTTTAGCAGTCAACAAGGTGAGTTTTGCCATCGAACAGGGGGAGATTTTCGGTTTTTTGGGACCAAATGGCGCCGGCAAAACTACTTGCTTAGAAATGATGGAAGGCCTGAGAAAGCCGGACGGCGGTAAAGTATTGCTTAAAGACATCTCTGTCTGGCCGGAGCCGGCAAAAGTAAAGAACCTGATTGGCGTCCAACTGCAGAGCACTTCTTTTTATGAGGAACTGACAGTGAAGGAAATTCTCGTTCTTTTTGCCTCACTCTACGGCAGGAAATTGAGCGGACGTGAACTGGATAATCTTTTAAGTATGGCAGGACTTGAAGAAAAACGCAACGCATATACCAACTCGCTCTCCGGTGGTCAGAAACAGCGGTTGGCGATTATTACGGCATTGGTTAATGAGCCGGAGATTATTTTTCTTGACGAGCCGACGACCGGTCTTGATCCTCAAGCCCGCAGGCGAAGCTGGGAAATTATCCGCGAGTTACAAGGCAAAGGAAAGACGATAATTTTGACTACTCATTATATGGAAGAAGCTGAAAATCTCTGCGAGAGGGTAGCCATCATTGACCAGGGAAAGATTGTGGCAATTGATCAGCCGCAGGAGTTAATCGACCAATTAGGGCAGAAAGCCAAGATCTCTTTTGCCAGCAGCCGCCCGCTGGCAAGCTTGTTTCTCGCTGAGCTTGGCGCTGAAGCGGGGCAGGTCAATTCTGGTGAAGGGCAGATAGTTTTTACTGTCGACCCGGCTCAGACAATAGGTGCATTATTGGAGAAGGCAAAGCAGGAAGGGATCGTTATCAAAAATTTGCATGTCAGTTCGCCTAGTTTGGATGACGTTTTTTTAAGTCTGACAGGGAAGGAGCTGAGGGACTGATGACTTTCTGGACGCTTTTAGTGGCTAATACGCGTCTGCAGTTGCGCAACCGCAGCTCACTTTTTTGGCATTTTGCCTTCCCGTTGGTTTTCATGGTTCTTTTCGGGCTTATTTTTGGCCAGGGAGCAGGTATGTTAAATATTGGCATGGTTACAGACAATTCCGTGACGGCTCAGCATTTCGAGGCAGCTTTTGCTGAAATTGAGGGGGCAGTACTAATCCAGGGAGAAGAAGCTGCCCTGCTGGAGGATTTAAAAGACGGACAAATCCACTTGCTGGTTGCGTTTCGTGCGGCAGAGGCAGGTCAACCGCTTGATGTGGAACTTTTTTATGATCAGAACGAGATGCTGGCGAGCGGCATGGCGAGAAGTATGGTTAGAGGTGTTCTTGACGGTATAACTAAGGCTGTGTTAGCAGTTCCGGAATTGTTCAGGCTAAAAGAAACAGTAATTTCTACTGAAGTGTTGAACTTCATGAGTTTTTTGTTGCCGGGAGTAATCGGGATGTCGATTATGTTTTCCGCCTTGTTTGGCACGGCATACCCGTTGGTTACGGAAAGGGAGAAAGGTATTTTAAGGCGGGTAAAACTGACGCCGGTGAAGACGTCAGTCTTTCTCGGCGCAAAGGCGGTAGGAATGACAGTCATTGCTTTTATGCAGGCTGCGATTATTATCGCCACAGGGATCAGTTTGTTTGATGTGCAGATTTTAGGAAGTTTGCCTGCCGCGGCGTTTGTCACTTTGTTAGGTGCTTTGATGATGGTCTCTCTCGGGTTGCTTTTAGCCGGTGTGGCCAAGCGAGTGGAATCGGTCGATTCTATAGCCAACGCTATTGCTATGCCAATGATGTTTCTGGCAGGCACTTTTTTTGAGATTGACGGGGCGCCCGACTGGCTCCAGTCTGTCGCCGGGATATTACCTTTAACTCACTTAAACAGCGCTTTGCGGGATATTTTAATCCGCGGCCAGGAACTGGCGGACGTCTTGCCAGCGCTTTTAACGATGGTGGCTTGGGCGCTTGTCTTTATCTTGGCGGCCGCCTATCTTTTCAAGTGGGAGTCGCCTAAGATTCAGGGAAATAACCGCAAAGCTGCTTAACGCCGTCACTTTTGCAGCACAGGAAAGGATGGAGTAGTTGGAAGATGATCAATAAGGCTTTAATCGAGCTTTTTTATGAGGCGGCCAGTATCCAGCGCTGGAATGACCATATACGGCCGCATAAAGGGTTTACCGAATTGGACAAGCAGGCGCATAAAATGCTATATGCCTATGTCCTCGGCAAGATGGAGGAGAGCGACCGTAAGGCGAAAGTAGATTGGCGCAAACTGATTGAGGGTTGCTGCTTTGAATTCCTGCACCGCATAGTCTTAACCGACATTAAACCGCCTGTTTTTCACAGGCTGATGGCTGAGAAGGGCGACAAACTGAACGCCTGGGTACTGGAAAAGCTACAGGACAAGATAGGTAACCTCCACGCTGATTTCTTTGCCAAATTCTCCTGTTATTTGTCTGACAACAGTGAGAGTCTCCCAGAGAAGAAAATTCTTAAAGCGGCTCACTATTTGGCCACCAATTGGGAGTTTAAAATTATCTATCAAATGAATTCAGGCCTCTTTGGCCTTGATGAGACGCGGGCTAAAATCGCTGATGAGATTGAGGAGCATTTTGACCTGGCCGGCGTGCAAAAGCTTCAGCTCGGCAAAAAAACGAGTCATTTTCTTGACTTGGTCGGCCAACTGCGTTTTCAGCAGCGCTGGGCGCAGACGCCGAGAATTCCGGAAACATCGGTGATGGGCCACATGTTGGTAGTAGCGATGCTGGCTTATTTTTGCTCACTGGAACTAGGTGCCTGTGATCGCCGTCTCTATAACAACTTTTTTGCCGGATTGTTTCACGATCTGCCGGAAGTGTTAACGCGTGACATTGTTTCGCCGGTGAAGTGTTCGGTAGAGGGACTGGATGAATTGATAAAGGAAATTGAAGACAGACAGGTGGAAGAGAAGCTTTTGCCACTGCTGCCGGTTTCTTGGCATCAGGAAATCAGATATTTTATTACTGACGAATTCAAGAGTAAAATTCGACTTGATGGGCAAGTTCGGGCTGTCAGCTCAGAGGAAATAACTGCTGCTTATAACTGTGACAGCTTTTCCCCATTGGATGGTGAAGTGCTCAAAGCTTGCGACCAGTTTGCCGCCTATGTTGAAGCGTGCCTTTCCCTGGCTCATGGGGTCAGATCGCCTTCGCTGCTAAACGGACATCGGCAATTATTCTCTCTTTACCAAGGCAAGTCAGTTGCCGGCATAGATTTTGGTGAGTGGTTTGCCTTTTTTGAAGTGGTTTAGACTAAAATTCCCGCGTCTACCCTGATTTCAGCAAAGGGTAGGCGCGGGAATAATTTTTGTTCAAGCAAAGTGTTAAAGAGCTTCCTTCTTGTGCTTTAGGCGTGTTTGATGCAGCCTCTTTGTTTGCAGAACAAAGCTCTCCAGGCTGGCCTCAATAACCGGCGGGAAAGGGCTGCCGTCGCTTTCGATGCTGATAAAAGGCAGGCGGGGATGTTCCTCCATGATTTTTTTGACCAGTTCAGGGTCGGAACAGATAGACAGTTTTTCTGTGTCGATTGTTTGCTTGATTACCGATTCTGCGATGCGCGAGGGCATGCAGCCAAAGGGGCCGATTGAGATAACACCGTCGACCTTATCAACAATTTCGGTAAGGGCGCAGGCTAAGGTAAGGATGGCTTCCCCTGTCAGCCGCGGGTCGATAAATCTGGAAACGCTGTTGATTAAATGGTCTATATCAATCAGGTGATAGTCGTAAAGACCTGAAGCCGCCATGATTTGTTTGACTATGCGCTCGTATTTTTTCATCAACAATGCTGTGCCTCTAAACTTTAAACGCTGCGGCAGAGTATTTTTACCGCGCATACCACGCGCTGCCAGATAGTTGGTATAGTAAACCCATTCCATGACAGGCGCCATCAGTGCCACTATGCCTTTTTCAGCCATTTGTTCCGCCAGATAGCGTTGTGAGAAGCCATCTCGACGCAGATATATTTCACCGATTAGCGCAATTTTTGGCGCTTGCTCAAGCGGTGTGTGGAGAGGGATTTTGGCAAGCAGCGAGGCAGCCTTTTTTAGCGTCTGCTGTAACTCTTCCCAGCTTGCACTGGCCATGGCTGTCAGGATCATTTCTTCCGCCTGCTTGAATACTTGCATCCCTGACTCACGCTCTGCTGCCAGGGTGAGTACAGCGACGCGGATTTCTTCCATCACGTCCCCGATCAGCACGCCCCATAAAGCACGTTTAGTGAAGCTTGTGCCCATGCCGCCGTAACCGTTTTGTGAGGAGAGGGACATCACCACCAGATTGGGGATTTGGTGTTTGCTTATCAGCATTTTTGTCAAGACGTTGTACTGGGCAAAGCGGCAGGAGCCCCCGGTAGTAGGCATAAAATAGATGGTCACTTCTTCCGGTTGCCGCTTATCAAGGTAGTTGAAGAGCGAGCCCATGGTCTGGATTAACGGCAGACACTCTTTGCAGGTAGAATGTTCCTTTCCTCTTTGTAAGTCGGTTTCCACGGAAGGAGGCAGCGCCACGGCGTTGATGCCATGGAAACGGAATACAGCTGCCACGGCTTGAGTGGAAAAGTCACCCATGGAAGGAATAATCAGTTTCACTCGCTTATCGCTCAGCCTGAGCTTTTCGCCTTCAGAGGAAGTAACCAGCCATTCCTTGCCTTGCTTTAACATTTCCGATGGGACAAAGGGAGGGTTGGCGGAGCTAAGAGAAGCATTGTTTCTGTCATAGCTTTTGACAATGTCCAAGAAGGCTTCGATGCGTGTGTCAATGCCTGCATCGGCAGTATGAGAGTCGAGTTCAAGCGTCAGCGATGGTTTTTCCGCCATTATTTCACGGAAATAGTTAATTATAAAGGAGTCTGGCCCACAACTGAAATTTGTGACATAGCAGCCAAAAAGATTGGGCTGCCGCTTTGCCACCTTGGCTGCCTTCAAAATGCCCATGCCGGCGGCCCAGTGCATGGCAGGGATAGGTTCATCCTGGTCGTAGTCCAGCATATCGTAGGGTATGACCATGACGCCACGGGAAGCAAATTTATGGGGAATACCCATATGGGCTACGCCTGAAAAGGCATTGTATGAACGTCCGAAAAGTACTACTGTCGTCAGAGACGTTGCCGCCGCCTTCTCCAAGGCCGCTTTGCCCGCAGCTTTTATGTCGCTGATAAAGTTGTTTTGCGCCTCGATGGCAGCCAGAAAAGCAGCTTTCGCCTCAGCTTTTGTGGCGCCGAGCCTGCTTCCCAGCAAGAGCATTTCCTTCTCGCTTTCTGTATAAGACTCAGGCATGTCAAGCACAGGGACAAGAAGCTCGATGCCTTTTAAGTCTGCCTGGAAAGTTTGCCTTAAGACGTAAGGCTCTCCTTGGATCAAAGGGCAAGTGGTGCTAGGCGGGCAGCCATTTTTGACGGGTGTGGCGCGGACATGCGGGAGCAGGATATAATCCGGTTTTTTGGCGATTAAGTTAGCCATGAAGCCGTGGGCCAACTCCACCGGGTAGCAGAAAGGCGCTTTCCGCCGCTCAATGCCTTCCTCATCCGGTTTATCGGATAAAACAATACTGAAGCCAAGGTTGGTTAAAAAGCCATGATAAAAGGGATAAAGGCTGTTTGTCATCAGCGATAGACTGATACCTACCGTTTTGCCGTTGGGCGTGACAGGAGAGAGGGGGCGTTCAAAGAGCAGTCGTTGTCTTTTTGCCACAAGATCCAAAGCAGCAGTGTCATGGACAAGTTGAATCCGTTCGTTGTAATATTTGTTGCATGTTCCGCCGAAAGGGTAGGTTTTGTCAGCTATTTTGATGCGGGCGATCGTACATTTACGATCGCAGCGTTCTTTGCCGCCGGCACATTCGAAAGGCTGACCATACTCTACTTCTCTTGCCGCCAATTCTTGAAGAGCGAAGCTGCCCTTAGGCAAGGAGCCTGCCATAATCTTTTGCCATACTTCTAAGGCCACTCCGAATGCGCCCATCAGCCCCGGGTCAGGCGGAACGATAATTTCCCGTCCGGTAAGGGCAGCCATCGCCAGCGGCACCGCCTTGTTATAGCAGACTCCGCCCTGCATAAATATCTTGCGCCCTACTTTCCTGCTGCTTTTGACCCGGGTGATATAGTTTAGGCAAATGGCATAGACCAGTCCGGCGGCAATGTCCTCGTTCTTAATGCCTTCCTGGATTGCCGTCTTGATGTCGCTGCCGATAAATGCGGCACACTGGTCGTTAAAGTTGGGCGGATTGGTTCCTTTGAGAGCATAAGCGGCGATATCCTCTGTGAGAATATTTAAAGCCTCTCTGGCCGCCTCTTCCAGAAAAGAGCCGGTACCGGCTGAACATGCCTCATTCATGGCATAATCTGAGGGCACACGGTTGATAATGAAAGTATATTTTGCGTCTTGCCCGCCGATCTCAAAGAGGGTATCAACTTCAGGGTCAAAATAGACGGCAGCAGTAGTGTGCGCGATAATCTCGTTGACAATGCCGTTTGTCAGGCCATGCAGGCCGACGATTTGCCGTCCGGAGCCGGTAACGCCAAGACCGATAATTTTCAAGTCGGGCGGCACCTGTTCGAGAAGCGAACGGTAACATTGACGTGAGGCAGCCACCGGGTCGCCACCGGTTCGCAGGTAGATGCCTGCTACGATAGCTTGGTCAGAAGTACGCATCAGGATGGCTTTGGTGGTGGTTGAACCTGCATCCAGGCCGATGATGTATTCATCGTCTACGGTCGCCTGCTGCCAAGGCTGTTCCTTGAAAGAAACACCGTGTTGAAAAGATGACAAGGGAGAGAGGAAGTCAAAGGCAGAATTATTTTCTGCACTCAATTCATCATCTGACCATGGGCGACCGTGTTCCGCCGCCCATAAGGCTGCGCCCAGAGCTTCAAAAGTGTCGTCAAAAGCAGAGGTGACAATTTGGAAGCCTTCACGTTCCAAATATGTTTTCATCATCTTGTTTTTTGCCACGCCGCCGATTAGCAGCACATTGCGTGCTTCTGCTTTTTTTAGCAACTCAGCAGTCTTGGTTGCCATCATCTGCCCCAGACCGGCTACCACCCGTCCTTTAGGAACACCTTTGTTCATGGCGTGGGTGCAGTCGCTTTTGCTGAAAACCGAGCAGCGGCTTGCTACTTTGTATGGTTCGTCAAGAAGCGCCAGTTTTTGCGCTTCCTCCGGGTCTAAGTTCATGCGGCGAATTTGTTGCAGGAAAAATTCTCCCGTCCCAGAAGCGCATTTGTTACCGGTATGGACAGACATAACCCGTCCGCTTTTATCAAGCTCGTAGACCATAAAGTTTTCGCCGCCCACACTGGCTGCAGCTTCTACTTCGCTTTGCAAATCGGCAAGCGTGTACAATAAAGCAAGCTCTGTGGCTTCCGGTTCAGAAATTTGCGGCAGCGGGATTTGTTCCCTGAGTTTGCGTCCCGTTACAGCTACGAGAAAATCAGGGCCTGTATGCTCATGGAGAAGGTCATTTAATACCTTTCTCGCGTTGCCGTCGTGCGGCTTGACAATTTGTTTTTCTACTCTCAGACGTCCGTCTTGCATCTCACCGGTAACAATTTTGATGTTGGAGGCACCTACACAGATGCCGGCCACATGTTTCTTTGTCAAGTATTTCCACCTCTTTGCTGAAATAAGTTTGTGAAAAATGCTTTAGCTTGCCGTCAACTGACGATTCGGAAGAGAAGTCGTTCGCCTTCGGCGTCTAACGTTATGGAATCATTGTCAGCTATTTCGCCGCCGATTATTTTTCTGGCAAGCACTGTTTCCACTTCACGCTGCAGATAGCGTTTAAGGGGGCGGGCACCGTAAACAGGGTCATACCCGGCCTGGGCAATGAAATCCCTTGCCGCCTCGGATAGGGTTAAGCTGATCCGGCGTTCGGCTAGGCGCCGGCGCAAAAGGGCAAGTTGCAAATCAACAATTTGTTTGGTTTCTTCCAGTGTGAGCGGCTTGAATAGGACGATTTCATCGATACGGTTTAAAAATTCCGGACGGAAGTGGCTGCGCAACTCGGCAAAAACTTTTTCTTTGATGCTTTCGGCTATCTCCCCCGGCTGGCCCGCATTTTCCAGCAGATGGATACTGCCGAGATTGGATGTCATGATAATAATCGTGTTTTTGAAATCAACGGTGCGGCCTTGGCTGTCTGTGAGCCTGCCGTCGTCGAGAATTTGCAACAGCACGTTAAAGACATCATAATGTGCTTTTTCAATTTCGTCAAATAAGAGCACACTGTAAGGCTTGCGCCGGACTGCTTCTGTCAGTTGGCCTCCTTCGTCATAACCTACATACCCGGGCGGGGCGCCGATTAGGCGCGCCACCGTATGTTTCTCCATATATTCGCTCATATCAATCCGGATCATATTTTCTTCGCTGTCAAAGAGCGATTCTGCCAGTGCTCTGGCCAACTCGGTTTTGCCTACTCCGGTGGGGCCAAGGAAGATAAAGGAGCCGATGGGCCGTTTGGGGTCTTTTAAGCCGGAGCGGGCACGGATAACTGCGTCGGTTACCGCCTGCACCGCCTCACCTTGTCCGATTACGCGCTGATGGAGAATATCGTCAAGCCTCAACAGCTTTTCTTTTTCTCCTTCCAACAGACGGGAAAGGGGAATACCCGTCCAGCGGGAAACCACTTCGGCTACTTCCTCCGGGGTTACTTCTTCTTTGATGAGTTTTGCCTCACCGCCAAGCCGCTCTTCCGCTGCTCTTAATTTTTGCTCCAGAGCGGGGATTTTGCCGTATTGGTATTCAGCTACTTTGTTGAGGTCGTAATTTCGTTGGGCCAGGTCCATTTCAAGGCGAGCTTTCTCCAGTTCTTCGCGCAGCAAGCTAAGTCCGCCAATGGTGTTTTTTTCTGTATCCCACTGGGCGCGGAGAGCATCTCGCTCTGTTCGAATTTCAGCCACTTCTTTTTCCAATGCTTGCAGGCGGCTCTGGGAGGCTTGGTCTTTTTCCTTGCGCAACGCTTCCCGTTCGATTTCCAGTTGCATCAATCTGCGTTCAAGCGTTTCCAGTTCCTCCGGCATACTTTCCATTTCGGTGCGAAGTTTGGCGGCAGCTTCATCAATAAGGTCGATAGCTTTGTCAGGCAAAAAGCGGTCGGAAATATAGCGGTGGCTGAGGATGGCGGCTGAGACCATCGCCGCATCCTGAATCCGCACGCCGTGGTGCAGCTCATAGCGTTCTCGCAGACCGCGAAGGATGGAGATGGTGTTTTCCGCCGTAGGCTCATCGACCAGCACCGGTTGAAAGCGTCGCTCCAACGCCGCGTCTTTTTCAATATATTTTCTGTATTCGTCCATAGTAGTGGCGCCAATACAGTGCAACTCGCCCCGGGCCAGCAAAGGCTTTAACATATTGCCGGCATCCAGCGAGCCCTCAGCCTTGCCGGCACCAACGACAGTATGCAGTTCATCAATAAAAAGAATAATCCGCCCGGCAGATTTTGTCACTTCCTGGAGAACGGCTTTGAGGCGCTCTTCAAATTCACCGCGAAATTTTGCCCCTGCCAGCAGGGAGCCCATATCAAGCGCCACAATTTTGCGGTCCTTTAAGGACTCCGGAACATCGCCGGCTACAATCCGCCGTGCCAGACCTTCCGCAATGGCCGTTTTGCCTACACCTGGCTCACCGATTAGCACAGGATTGTTTTTTGTGCGTCTTGACAGCACCTGAATCACGCGGCGAATCTCCATGTCGCGGCCGATAACCGGGTCGAGCTTGTTTTGACGCGCCATTTCCGTCAGATCGCGGCCGTACTTCTCGAGCGCCTCGTATGTATCTTCCGGATTGGCGCTTGTTACCCGCTGGTTACCGCGGACATCGTTCATCGCCCTTAGAAATGCGGCACGGGTCACCAAGGCATCGGCTAAGAGTTTGCCGGTGCCGGGATCGTCAAAAAGGGCAAGCGCCAAATGCTCAACGCTGACATATTCATCTTTAAGGCGCTTTGCCTCATCTTGAGCGCGGAGCAACAACTGATTGAGCCGTTGCGTGATATAGGCGGATGAAGCGGCGCCTGTCACCGCCGGCTGTTTGGTCAGTGCCTGTTCTGTCTGAGCGATGAGATACTCGGGATTAGCACCAGCTTTAACAAATAAACGGGGCACAAGTCCGTTCTCTTGTTTGAGCAGGGCAAGGAGGAGATGTTCTGCGTCCACAGCTTGCTGATTGCGGCGCGCAGCCAGATTTTGCGCTTCACTTAGAGCTGATTGTGCCTTTTCTGTAAATTTACCTAAATCCAAAGATATCCCTCCTTGAAGGCTAGATTGACTTATTCTATATTAAGAGTAAAGATTATTGTTAAGTCTGTCAATCGGCAAAAACATATTTCGTGCAGAGTAGAGATTTGAGTTTGTTTTCTTAGATGTGGAAAAAACAAGATTCTCCGATAAACTCTCGCAGGATAGAGTTGGTGGGGATGTGGTGGGCGCCGAGGGAAACAAATCCGGAGAGGAAAAGGAGAAGGCGTTTAGCATCTATATATTCCGGGTCCGTCGTGGTGATTTTCTCAAGCAGAGGCTGGGCAAATGTCTTTAAGACGGCCAGTTCATAGACCAGTGACGAGTTAAACATAATGTCTGCCTCTTCCTGTATGTGAAAGATGTTCCGTTCTTCGCCGCGGCGTACCGATGGCCAGCGGCGGATGGTGCTTAAAGCATCGGTGCCGCGAAACTGGTTGTCGCGGACAATGCGCCGCAACAGACGAGTATCGGTCGTATGGATGCGGGTGTGGTAGTCTATGTTGAGGGCTGTCAGCGCGGAAACATAAATCTTGAATTTCTGCCGGCGGGGGATGGCCTGAGTAAGCTGCTCATTGAGACCGTGGATGCCTTCGATAATCAGGGGCTGATCTTTTTTTAGCTTGAGTTTGCGGCCATTATACTCCCTTAAGCCGGTACTAAAGTTAAAAGTAGGTAAGGCTACTTCCTCACCGTCAATCAGTTTGAGCAGGTGCCGGTTAAAGAGCTCCAGGTCAATGGCTTCGATATGTTCAAAGTCCGGGTTGTTTGCTTCATCAAGCGGTGTATGTTCCCGGTCAACAAAATAGTCATCGAGGGAAATGGGAAGCGGACGGATACCGTTAACGAGAAGCTGCGTACGCAGGCGCTGAGCAAAAGTAGTCTTGCCTGATGAAGATGGCCCGGCAATGAGAATGATAGAGATTTCATTTTCGCCTGCTGTGATTTTGTCAGCAATTTGGGCAATTTTTTTCTCATGCAGCGCTTCAGCGATACGGATAATATCAGGACCATGGTCGTCTTCAATCAGGTCGTTCAGCACTCCCACGGTGTCAAAGCCAAGCACCCGGTTCCATTGTTCTGATTCGCGAAAAATCTCAAAGAGCTTGTTTTGCCTGGTAAATTTAGGAATAGAGAATGGATCTGATTCATCGGGGTAGCGGAGAATGAGGCCGGGTGCATGATACTGCATACTAAAGAGGTGCAACATTCCCAAGCGAGGAATCATATAGCCATGGAGCGAAGACGTCGAATCTCCCAGGCTGTAGACGGTCAGTTCCTCTTTAGCCCAACGCTTATAGAGCCGAACTTTGTCGTGAAAGCCCTCGCGCTCAAAGAAGTTAATTGCTTCACTGAGAGGCAGTTTTTTCTTCTCAATCGGCAAATCTTGATTGATCAGCTCCCACATTTTTTTCTCGAGCTGTGCCACATCTTCGGCGGAAAGCTCGGGAATCTTCTTGATTTCGCAGTAAAGAGCCTTGCCTAGGGAGTGCTCAACTTTAAGCTGAGCCTCAGGGAAGAGCAGCTTTGTGGCATAAATTAAGAGCAGTGTCAGGCTGCGCTGGTAAATCCGCACGCCTTCTTTAGTCGTCAGGTCGAGAAATTTTATCACCGAGGGTGAACTTACAACTGTTTCCAGATTCCTTACTTTGCCATTGACTAGAGCAGCCACTATCGTAGAATGATAATGATGCGCCACATCTTTGCTGATTTCCTGAAGGCTGCGGTTTGCGTTGGTGACTACAACAGTATTTTCCGGTAAAATAATCTCTGCGCTGACTTGTTCCTTTTCTAGTGACAAACCAATCCCTCCTTCTATAAGGTTTATGATTCAAAGAGTTCTTGTGGTAAAATAGAAATAGCAGAGGTAAGAAAAAGCAGACTGGAAGGTGAGAAGTGTGGAAGAGCTGAAGATTTTACGGCAGGCTATTTTAAATGAAGTGGAAGGCTGGCAGTTTTACGATTTGGCGGCGCAGCGGGCGGAAGATGCTTCTGTGAAAGATGCGTTTACTCAGCTTGCCCGGGAGGAGCGGCAGCATGAAGCTTGGTTACGCAAAATGTATGGGCAACTGGCCGCAAAGCAGACGGTTGCTCTTGCAGAAATGGAGATTGTTGAGGTGCTCTCACCGCAAATTTTCCGCCGCGCGACTATTGGCGCCGAATCCGGCTCGCTTGAGATTTCTGTCTACAAAATTGGGATTTTAATGGAAATGGCCTCCGGCATATTTTATAAAAATGCTGCTGAAGCAGCTACCACTCCGGCCGTCAAAAAACTGTTGCTGCAGCTGGCAGAGTGGGAGGACGTTCATCTTGAGTCACTCCAGAAAACATATGATCTTCTCCGGGAAGAATGGTGGGACAAGCAAGGCTTCTCGCCAGCTTAGAGCTAGTTAAGCAGCAAGCTTAGATTACCAGCTCTACAATATCTTTATCTTGCAGAAGATAATCCCGAGCCACCGCTTGGCCATCAAAGCGAGCTGAGCCCCAGACAAGGGCACTCTTTAGCTTATTTGGGAAATCCCGGTGGATTTGATACGCTAAATCCAGCACAGTAGAGCCTGATTTCAGGATAAAGGGACGTTCCATTTCCGCCTTTTTACCCGGAGTTTTGCCGTAAATGCGGTTCACGTCCAAGAGGCGGTAGATGGTTTCCCGCAGCAGCGTCAATTCACTGTGGACGGATACAGGCAAAATTTTTAGCTCCGGCTGAAGTTCGGCCAGAATCTCCAAGTTGGCTGCCGCATCCGGCAAATCAGCCTTCATTCCTAAAAGTAGAAAGGGGAGAGCAAGCGGACTCTCTCCTTCAGGGTCGATCACGCCCCGTTCTGTCAGGAGATGGCGGGATGTTTCCAGTTGTGTGAGGCAATCTCCCGAGTTCAAGTCAATAATAATGAGAATGGCGTCAGCGTTGCGCAGTGTGCCTGTTAGACCGGGGGGAAGACCTTCCGCCGTAAAAGGGGGCGTATCCACAAGCTGCACCAGTACGTCTTCGTAGGGCATCATGCCGGTAGCCGGCACTGCTGTAGTAAAGGGAAAATCGGCAACCTTTATTTTTGCACGCGTCAGCGCAGCCACTAAAGCCGATTTGCCAGTATTTGGATAACCGGCCAAGACAACTTGTCCGGCACCCTGCTTCTCCACGTGGAAAGGGTTAAAGCCGCCGGTTTGTTTCTTTTTTTGCAGTGACTCGTCGCGCATCTGCGAGAGTCGTTTTTTTAGATCGGCTTGCAGCTTTTCCGTGCCCTTATGCTTAGGAATCACCGCCAGCATTTCTTGGAGACCCTCGATTTTTTCTTCCGCAGAGCGTCCTTTTTTATATTTTTCTTCCGCAGAATAATATTGGGGAGTCAGATTGGCCGGCAACGTTTACACCACCTTTTCTTAAACTGAAGCTTACATGTTTTCTATGGTATATCTTCTCTTTTAGCAAGTCAAAATCCTGCGCTTAACCATACAAACAATATTCTAGCCAGCGCTGCAATAATTTAAGAATGCAGACGCAGTTGCAGATGAATCGCTGGAGATGTGTAATGTCCTCATTCGTTTGAGTTACATGATACGGGGAACATATATTTGATGAGCATTATTTTGTGTGCTATAATTGGCATAAATCAGGCAGTAAGCAGGTGGTTTGATGCGTGAGTGGAGAGTGCAGGATATAGAAAAAAGAATACAAGAAAAAATGCCGGCGACCAATCGCATCATTATTAGCGCGCGTTGTGGCAGGGTTGTTAGACGCCGGCCCAGGGATAAAGGAGAACAAGAAATATTGGATTTGCTTTGCAGGCAGCAATGGGAGGATGACCTTGCTAAAGGCAAAGTAAAGATTATTAATAAGAGAGAGTGGTATTGTGAGTTCGATTGACGCCGATATTCATGCTTATATGCTTGATAAGGCTAAGAAAGATCATGATTCCACCCTTATAAAATTAGAGGAATGGCTGAGAGAAACAACATAGATAAATTCAAGTGAATGACCGACAGGGGGAAGGGAAGATGGGACAAAATATTACGCGCAAAATTATTGCCGCGCATCTGGTAGCCGGGGAAATGAATGCCGGGAGTGAGATTGCGCTTAAAATTGACCAGACATTGACACAAGACGCCACCGGCACAATGGCTTATTTGCAGTTTGAAGCTATGGGAGTACCACAGGTGCGTACAGAGCTGTCGGTTTCCTATATTGACCACAATACCTTGCAGACAGGCTTTGAGAATGCAGATGACCACCGTTTTCTCCAAACGGTAGCAGCTAAGCACGGCATCTATTTCTCACGTCCGGGCAATGGTATCTGCCACCAAATTCACCTGGAGCGCTTCGGCGTTCCGGGCAAGACACTGCTTGGCTCTGACAGTCATACCCCCACAGGAGGTGGCCTTGGCATGCTGGCTATAGGCGCCGGTGGTTTAGATGTAGCTGTCGCCATGGGAGGCGGCCCCTTCTATCTTACAATGCCGCAAGTGCTCAAGGTAGAACTTGTGAACCGGCTTCGTCCCTGGGTTTCCGCCAAAGATGTGGTTTTGGAAGTATTGCGCCGCTTGAGCGTCAAAGGCGGCGTCGGTAAAGTTATTGAGTACGTCGGTTCCGGTGTGGCAAGCCTGTCGGTGCCTGAGCGTGCGACCATTGCCAATATGGGGGCTGAGCTTGGTGCCACATCTTCAGTCTTCCCAAGTGACGGCGTGACACGGGCATTTCTGGCGGCGCAGGGCCGCGAAGAGCAGTGGGTGGAATTATTGCCTGCGGCGGACGCCGTTTACGATGAAGAAATTGTGCTTGATTTAGCAAGCTTGGAACCGTTGGCCGCCACACCGCACAGTCCGGATGCGGTAAAGAAGATTCAAGATTTGGGGGATGTGAAGGTTGACCAAGTTGCTATCGGCAGTTGTACTAACTCGTCTTTTGCCGATTTAATGCAAGTAGCAAATATCTTGCGCGGGAAAAAAGTGCATGATGAGGTGAGTCTGGTAATCTCCCCCGGGTCGCGGCAAGTATTTGCAATGCTCGCCCAAAACGGTGCTCTCGCCGATTTAATTAGCGCCGGCGCCCGTATTTTGGAGGCAAGCTGCGGCCCGTGCATCGGCATGGGTCAAGCACCGCCGTCTGCGTCAGTATCTGTGCGCACTTTTAACCGCAATTTTCCCGGACGTTCCGGAACTGCTGATGCCGGAGTCTATCTCGTTAGTCCGGAAACAGCCGCCGCCGCCGCTTTGGCAGGTAAGCTGGTTGACCCGCGTCAACTAGGTGAATACAGGCAGATTGAGCAGCCGGGAAAATTTTTGCTGGACGACAGTTTGCTTATTCCGCCTGCCGCGGAGCCTGCCAAGGTGGTAGTAGTGCGCGGTCCTAATATCAAGCCGCTGCCTGTCAATACGGCACTGCCGGAGAATTTGACTGTCAGCGTACTCTTGAAAGTGGCGGACAATATAACAACCGATCATATTATGCCAGCCGGCGCAAAAATTTTGCCGCTGCGTTCCAATATCCCCGCCATTAGCCGCTATGTCTTTTCTGCTCTCGACCCCGAATTTTCTGAAAGGGCCAAAGCTGCAGGCAGCGGCATTGTTTTAGGGGGGCATAATTACGGTCAGGGCTCCAGTCGTGAACATGCCGCTCTGGCACCTATGTATCTGGGCGTCAAAGCGGTGCTTGCCAAATCCTTTGCGCGCATTCACCGTGCAAATTTAATCAATTTTGGCATTTTGCCGCTTACATTCAAAGAGGAAAGTGATTATCAGCAAATCAGTCAGGGTGACATCTTGGAGCTTAGCGCTGTGGGCAGGCAACTGCAACAAGGTGAGGAACTGACGGTATTGAACTGCAGAAGCGGGGCGAGCTTCTCTGTGCTGCATGGCCTGACGCAGCGAGAGGTAGCGATTATCAAGGC
>JAGXTL010000030.1 GCA_018333635.1 Dethiobacter sp. | reverse complement strand
GAACCGAACGTGAAAGTCTCCCTTCATTCGGCTCTTGTTATCCAATCGTCGGTACAATACCCTTCTCCCAGTGGCAAAAAAGTTTTGGCTGGGATTTTGCCAGTCTTGCTAGCATCCTCCAGGCTTTGCCGTTACTCTTTAGGGTTACCTTGAACTTTCTCTTAATCCACTGGACGAGTGTCTTATTCACATAGTCAACTTCTTTTCGAGCTTCTCTTGAGCCAAACACCATGAAGTAATTCATCCATCCCCTGATCACTGGATTCATTATCTCTGCCAACGATTCTAATGATATTGTCTTACACACTCGTCTTATTTCTTTTATCTTATTCCTGAACCTTTGCGATGCGTCTTTACTTACCGCTGGTGAGAATGTGTTGAAGAAATTTCCGTTCTTGCTTTTCACGTATCTTCTTCTAAACGTGTACCCTAAGAAGTCAAAGGATTCATTTTCATACCGGTTATCGTGTTGATCACTCCGGCAGTAAACGATTTTTGATTTACCCGGATGAATCTCTAGTCCACATTCAAGCATTCTGGTTTTCAAATCCTCAAGTATTCGTTTTGCTTCTCTTTCACTGCGGCAGTGAATGGTTCCGTCATCAGCATACCTTGTCCACGGATTCTGAGGGTTTTTCTTAGTCATCCATTTGTCAATTGCATAATGCAGAAATAGATTTGTGTTTGTTGTAAGATAAAATTACCGAAAGTTGCAAGTTAAAATTCCATAGTATTGCAACTGGAAATTCCATAGTTTTGCAAGTCCATTGCAGGCATAAACCATACCATGTTGTATCCTTGTATCTGATTAGAGGATGCAAGGAGGAAAGGAGAGTGCTTACAATGGATACGGTACGTGATGTCAGGTTCCGGTTCTACGTGAAAGGAGAAAACATTTCACAAATTGCAAGTGCACTAAATTTGGACTGGAAGACGGTACAGAAGTACGTCGATAAGACAGACTTCAATGAGCCGGCTCCCAAACCGGCCTCAGAGAGGCGTTTTTGCCCCAAGCTGGATCCTTTTAAGCCGACGATCGACCAGTGGCTTGTAGAGGACAAGCAGGCGCCCCGTAAGCAGCGTCATACAGCCAAGAAGGTATTCCGTCGTCTAAAGAAGGAAGTGCCGGGATTTAGCTGCTCCTACAGGACGGTTGCCTCTTACTATGCCGTAAAACACAGAGAGATCTTCAGTGGTGCCAAAACGGGCTTTCTTCCGTTGGAACATCGACCGGGCGAGGCACAGGTGGATTTCGGCACAGCGGATTTTTATGAAAACGGCACTCGGGTTACCGGGAAATACCTTGGGATGTCCTTCCCCCACAGTAACAAGGGTTTCCTGCAGTTATTCTACGGTGAAAACATGGAGTGCATGCTGGAAGGCATGGTTGCCATTTTCCGTCACATAGGTGCTGTGCCGGATGAAATCTGGTTTGATAACACTAAGGCCATAGTAACAAAAGTGATTCGGGGAGGCGGGCGTGAAACCACGGAGCGTTTTGAACGTTTTCGGGAGCATTATCGTTTTCAGGCCGTGTTCACAAATCCCGGTGAAGGCCATGAAAAAGGCAATATCGAGAATAAAATCGGCTATCATAGGCGTAACCTTCTTGTTCCCATCCCGCGTTTTCTTGTGCTTGAGGATTTCAACCGGCAACTGCTTGCCATGTGCGAGGAAGATGCCGACAGGGAACATTACCGCCACAATAAAACCATTGAGGAACTGTTTGCAGAAGACCTTAGTCACTGCCATCCGCTACCCGAAGTTGAATTTGACCTAAGCGGCAAGGGCAGCGCCACCACCAATAACTGGGGCAGGTTTTATCTGAACAAAGGAATGCATGAGTACTCGGCTTCACCGAAGCATGCAAACCAGGTAGTAACCCTGAAATTCACATCATCCCTTGTCATCGTGATGGACGAAAACTTCCGTGAAATCGTCAGGCACCGCCGCCTTTACGGCGACACCAAGCAGCAGAGGATGGAATGGCTTCCCTACCTGAGACAGCTTTCCTTGCGCCCAAGG
>JAGXTL010000093.1 GCA_018333635.1 Dethiobacter sp. | reverse complement strand
GCGGGCGAAGCCGAGTGGTTAATTTGCTGGATAAAAATACATTATCTAAAATTCAGCTAGACACCAAAGCCCCTACAGACCGAGTATTTGACTTGCTTCCAAAGAGTATCAATGTCCACGGCTATCGCAGGCAATTTGCTCAAGCCCTTTTCCAGCGGCTTGCTGGCGCGGCATACGGCAATGTCGGGTTAGATAAAAACATTGTCCGTCGTGCGCTGGCACAAGTTAGCCAGGAACTGGGCCACGGCAGCGGTCGGCTAAGTTTGGTGCGCAATTACTATTTAAAATAAGGAGGTGATTTTTGTATGGCAAACTATGAAGAACAAAGGCTGCTGCGAGAATTTCTCTATTTAGTCAGTCGTCTCGACCGCATAGAGCAGCGAATCGACCAAGCGGAGTTAAGGCTGGAACAAAGGTTGGAACGACGAATTGATCAACTCGAACGGAAAATTAGATAATGGAGAAATTCCCTTTACACGATGGAACTTTTTTACAATATTTTGCATCTAAATAGATGTGACTCCTTTAATGAGACAACCAAGGGCGGAGCTTGCGCGAAAACGGAAAAAATCTTTACAAAATTGCCGGATGTCGAGAGTACAAAACATCGACACCTAGGCCAAGCAAAGCAGTAGAAACACATACCAAGGGCGGAGCTTGCGCGAAAACGGAAAAAAACTTAACAAAATTGCCGGATGTCGAGAGTACAAAACATCGACACCTAGGCCAAGCGGCTAAAGAGCAAGGCAGTAGAAACACATACCAAGATAGAAGAATCCTTTATGTCCCTTTAGGGTATACCCTATTGGGACAGAAAACAACCCGTCGTTTGTGTCCCACACGGGTTGTTTTTTTAATTTTGGGACGTCCCAAATCATTGTTCAACTTGTTGGGACACAAAAAAGCCTCGGCATGTGGCAAGTGCACATATGTCGAGGCTTTTTTGTTCCAGCTCAGTTGGTTGACAATTATACAGGGTCGTTTATCTCCTGAAATTTTATTTGAATTTCCTCCATCGCAAGTCCAAAAGCACTAGCAATCGCGCCCATTGCTCTATATAAAGCCCTTTCATCCCCCGGCGTATCTCCAAACGCCACAAGTGCCCTATCTATCAAATGACCTTTCATACGCACGTGTTGCGCGGTCGTTTTGTTTTACCAAAAAATCAATTAGGAGGCTCAAAAAAATGGAAGAAATGCTAAGAAAAATGGAAGAAATCAACGCCAAACTGGACAAGTTGCTGCAAAACCAGCAAAATACGGCAAATAGCACGGAAACCGGCCCTACTTGGCTCACAGTGCGCGAAGCGGCGAAAATGTTAAAAATTTCCAACGGCCACGCGTATGAGCTCGCCAAACAACACGCCTTACCCAGCACCCGCATCGGCAGGGCGGTGCGGATTAATGCGGCTGCCCTAAAAGACCTAAAATAGACGCTAAAAAAACAAAAAAGAAGGAGCCTGATTGCCATGCCAAAGAAAATAGCGGCCGTGGGGACGGCCGCCAACCTGATTAACCTTGATATTATTATACCACAAAATATCCCAGCAAGTCAAGTCCCAAACTCAAAATCTGAGCCGATAGGCAGTCACATTGCCTCGCCTCCTGTACTTGATAACTCTAGGATAACTTCGCATCGGCCCCAGATACAGGCCGATGTGATAGAGCGGGCGCATATATTATGGGATTGCGCAGGCACCAATACGATTACCTTGTATTGCCTCGATAATGGCCACCCCCGCACTGTGCAGTTGCAATGTGCATCCCGTGTATGTATTACTTGCCGTCCAATCGCCCACAAAAAATTATTAGCCCGGTGGATGCCAAGGATGCAGCAGTTGGATGCAAGTAAGTTAGTGCTCATCACGTTAACACGCAAGACTACCCCAGGATATGCCCTGCGGGAGCGCATCATAGAGACGCGCAAGGCATGCGCCAAATTACTACGGCAACAAGCTGTAGCCGCCTGCCTACAAGGGGGGATATATACGGTAGAGGTCAAGCCATCCCTGCGTGGCGAGGGATGGAATGTGCATATACACCTATTGGCCGAGATAACTACAGGCGCATACCGGCGTGCCTGGGCAAGTAAGAGCGCCAAGCACGATCGATGCGATATCTACGCGCCAGGCGGGCACAAGCTATCTGTGCAATCGCTCGCCATTGCTTGGGGTAAGCTCACAGGGGATAGCTATATTGTGGATATTAGCCCTGTCCGGCACGGCGACAAAAATCAGGCAATGTATTATGTAGCAAAATATATGGCCAAACCCCCACAAAGCTTGGACCCTGACAAGGCGCCAGACGCTGTGCTATTGTATAACGCGGCCACACGGGGCCTGCGGCTGGTGCAGGGCTGGGGCACCTGGCACGATACCCATACGCATTACCGATTTGCAAAAGAGCCCAAGCGCAATCCACGCGTGGCCTGTGAGTATTGCGGTTGTACTAGTTGGATAAGCGAGTATACCTTGCGCCGCTATCCGTACCTGTGGGATTATACCACGCGCGTGCGCCGGATTT
>JAGXTL010000103.1 GCA_018333635.1 Dethiobacter sp. | reverse complement strand
TTTCAATTCATGCAATCGCATCTCACTACACCTCCTATGCTTCTTCTACTTTTACGAGGTGGGAAACTTTGTTAATCATCCCCCGGATTTGAGGTGTATCTTCATGCTCTACTGTCTGGTGAAGCTTTCTTAAACCTAGCGACTTCACTGTAACCCTTTGGTCCTCCGGGCGCCCGATGAGGCTGTTTATTAATGTAACGCGTAGCTGTGTAGCCATTGTATACCGCCTCCTACCCTAATAACTCTTCCACCGTTTTGCCGCGCAATTTGGCCACATCTTCAGCCCTTTTCAGGCTCTTTAAGGCCACCAGTGTAGCTTGAACGACGTTTATGGCATTGGCGGAACCAAGCGATTTAGTAAGGATATCACGAACGCCGGCCAATTCCAACACCGCGCGGACAGGACCACCCGCAATTACACCGGTGCCTTCCGAAGCGGGCTTCAAGAGCACGCAACCGGCTCCAAAGTTGCCCGTAACCGAATGAGGGATAGTCGTTCCCACAACCGGAACGGTAATCATATTCTTTTTTGCGTCCTCCATGCCTTTGCGAATAGCCTCCGGCACCTCACCCGCTTTGCCCAGTCCTGCGCCAACGCGTCCTTTGCCGTCGCCAACCACGACCAGAGCAGAAAAACTAAAACGACGGCCGCCCTTAACAACTTTTGCAACACGGTTTATCTGGACAACTTTTTCAGATATTTCCGCTTTACTGGAATCGAATCTATCCAAGCATTTTTCCCTCCTTGCGCTAAAATTCCAGCCCTGCTTCACGGGCTCCATCGGCCAGCTCTTTCACACGGCCGTGGTAGAGGTAGCCGCCCCGATCAAACACAACTTCTTTAATTCCTTTTTCCGCCGCTCTCTGGGCAATCACTGTGCCCACTTTGCGAGCTGCTTCTTTATTGCCGCAAGATCCTTTACCCTCACTAATGGCTGGATCAAGGCTGGAGGCGCTTACCAGCGTAGTGCCGTTCACATCATCAATCAATTGGGCATAAATATGCTTCAAACTGCGAAAGACGTTGAGACGTGGGCGTTGAACTGTGCCGGAAAGCTTCCTGCGAACGCGAAAATGCCTGCGCTTCCGCATAAGATTTTTATCTTGGCGAGTTATCACTCCTTTAACCTCCCCTACTTACCGGTTTTGCCGACTTTGCGGCGAATCCGTTCGGTATCGTACTTAATCCCTTTACCTTTATAGGGTTCAGGCTCTCGAACAGCACGGATGTTGGCGGCAATGCTGCCTACAGCTTCCTTGTCGATCCCCTTAACCACAATTTTCGTCGGCAGCGGAACTTCTAACTCAATGCCTGCCGGCGGCACAATATTCACAGGATGGGAGTAACCGATGTTAATCACAACAGTATCACCCTGTTTGGTGGCGCGGTAACCGACGCCGACCAGCTCCAGCGTTTTGGAGTATCCTTTTGTAACTCCCTCAACCATATTCGCCACCAGTGTCCGCGTCAAGCCGTGCAGGGAGCGCTCTTCCTTGCTGTCGCTATTGCGTGTAACCAAGATGCTGTCATCCTGAAGCTCCACGTTCATCAGCCGGTGCAGCTCTCTTTGCAATTGGCCCAGCGGCCCCTTGACCGTTACGACGTTTTCCTTTTTGGTGAACTCAACGCCTGCAGGCAGTTGAATCGGTTTGCGACCGATGCGGCTCATCTCTTTTCCCTCCCTTACCAGATATAGCAGAGGACTTCGCCGCCGGCGCCTGCTTTACGCGCGGCCTTATCGGTCATGATCCCCTGTGAGGTGGAAATAATGGCGATGCCCAGCCCACCCAGCACTTTCGGCAGTTGGTCTTTAGAGGCATAAACACGCAGCCCAGGTTTGCTAATTCGCTTTAACCCGGTGATAACCTTCTCCCGGTTCGGACCATATTTCAGGTACACCCGGATCATCCCCTGCTTGTTGTCTTTCTTAAACTCAAACTCTTTAATGAAACCTTCACTTTTAAGGATATCGGCAATTGCGAGCTTGACCTTCGAACCCGGAATTTCCACCGCTTCATGTTTAACCATGGTGGCATTGCGAATCCTTGTTAGCATGTCAGCAATTGGGTCTGTCATAGTCATTGCGATCGAACCTCCTTTCTCTCCAACCCCCGTCTACCAACTAGCCTTCTTGACACCGGGGATTTTCCCTTCATGGGCCAGCTTACGGAAACAAAGGCGGCACATACCAAACTTGCGTAGGTACGCACGGGGACGGCCGCACAATTTGCAGCGATGGTAGCCTTGCACTTCAAACTTTGGGGACCTGTTTGCCTTGGCAATCATGGACTTTTTGGCCACGTTTTCCCCTCCTTTTTTTTGTGTTATGCAGTTCGGAATGGCATGCCCATTTCCCGCAAAAGCTCACGCGCTTCCTCATCAGATTTTGCGGTCGTAACTATAATAATATCCATCCCACGGGTTTTATCCACCTGATCATAGTTTATTTCCGGAAAGATCAACTGCTCACGCAATCCGAGACTATAGTTACCTCTACCGTCAAAAGCCTTTGCCGAAACACCACGGAAGTCACGGACTCGAGGCAAAGCCACGCTGACTAGCTTATCGAGGAATTCGTACATCCGTTCACCGCGCAGTGTTACTTTGCAGCCGATGGACATTCCTTCCCTGATTTTGAAACTTGCAACAGATTTCCGCGCTTTAGTGATAACAGGGCGCTGCCCGGCAATCAATGTCATATCCTTTAAAGCGGCGTCGAGTGCCTTGGGGTTATCCTTAGCTTCACCAACACCCATATTGATGACGACTTTTTCCAGACGGGGAGCTTGCAGAAGATTTTTGTATTGAAAACGTTCCTGCAAAGCCGAGCGTACTTCATTTAGATACTTATCTTTCAAGCGGGCCATTCAAATTACCTCCTTTCCGGCTACTTGTCGAGGGATTCCCCGCACTTCTTACACGCCCTGATTCGCACTCCATCCTTCTGGAGTTTCTTCTGAATCCGGGTAGCCTTCTGGCAGCTGGGGCAAATCACCATAACTTTTGAACTGTAGATAGGAGCCTCCTGCTCATGAACCCCCGGCTTCACACGTTTGCCGGCGCGGGTATGCTTCTTTACGAGGTTAACTCCCTCAACCACAACTTTGCCTTCGGCGGGCAAGGCTGAAATCACCTTACCAGTTTTTCTTCCATCCTTGCCGGATAAAATTAAAACCTTATCGCCCTTCTTTACATGGAGTTTAGCCACTTTCAATATTGCACCTCCTTGGCGCTTAAATCACTTCGGGTGCCAGTGACACGATTTTCATAAAGTCCTTGTCACGCAATTCCCGTGCAACCGGTCCG
>JAGXTL010000025.1 GCA_018333635.1 Dethiobacter sp. | reverse complement strand
CTGACGCTTTCCCGATAAAATGGACACTCTGGAGTTAGGAAAGATCCTAAAATCTCACATTTACTTTAAATTTCATCGCTGATGCCACTTTATAGCATCGCTAGTGCGCTTTTTTGACGGCCACGAGGAATGTTCATGCTGCTTGTCGCAACTCCTCGTTGTACTTCTTTAAAAAGGATGCCGGCGTTTTATACCCAAGCGCTGCATGCCTGCGCTGCCGGTTATAAAAGCCTTCTATATACCAGAAAATATCCTGTCTTGCTTCTTCCATGTTCTTATAGCTACGATGATGTATTCTTTCCGATTTAATTGTGCTAAAAAAGGTTTCCGCACAAGCATTGTCCCAACAGTTCCCTTTGCGGCTCATGCTACGTACCATGCCATGCTTTGTCAGCTCTTCGATATAGGCGGCGCTGCAGTATTGACTGCCCTGATCTGAGTGGTGAATCAATCCTTGCACAGGACGATGCCTCTTGACGGCATTGCGTAAGGCTTCAAGGCACAGTTCTGTCCGCATGTGATTAGCCAAGGCCCAGCCTACAATTTCTTTATGAAAAATATCTTTGACGGCCGCCAGATAGAGTGTGCCTGTGGCAATTTTAAATTCGGTGATATCTGTTACCCAAACGGCGTTGGGCCTGTCTACGGTAAACTCTTGATTCAGAAGGTTCGGGGCTTTGGGCAAATTGTGATTGGAGTCGGTGAGGCAGACGCGAAAGGGCTTCTTACGGATGCTGTAAAGCTGATGCTTCTTTTGGAGCTTATAAGCCCTGTTTCGGCCGCAAGGGCAGCCTTGATCGCTGACATCAGCCCATAGCTTATCGAGCCCGATCATCCCTTGCGCCTTGCTATGGCTTAACTTCATGATATCTAGGATTTTTTTATTTTCTTGCTGTCTGGCGCTGGGTTTGCGCCTGAGCCAGTCATAATAGCCGCTCCGTGATACATCAAAAGCTTGGCACATCTTCTCAACCGGGTAGTCGGAGCTATTTCCCTTAATAAATTTAAAAATTACTTCCGGTTGTGTTGGACGAAGATGGCTGTGGCCTTTTTTAAGATCTCTATCGTGACCTCCTGCTCTGCTATCTTTTTCTTCGTTTCTTTAAGTTCTGCTTCCAGTTCGGCGATTCGGATCCGGCCGGGGTCTTGCTTGTCTTTCGCTTGTTTTAACCAGTTCCGGACGGTCTGATCATTGACTCCAAAATCCTTAACGATACTGGACACCGGCCTGTTTTCTTCCCGCACGAATCGAATGATATCAGCCTTAAAATCTTCATTGTAGCGCTTCGCATTATTATTCATTTTCAACGCCTCCCACAGCTTTATTTTATCCTAACTCCACTGTGTCCGGCAAATCGGGTATGGGTCTTATCGTTTGGCATCCAGGCTTTGAAAAAGATGCCGGATTAATGTAGACT
>JAGXTL010000083.1 GCA_018333635.1 Dethiobacter sp. | reverse complement strand
CGGTTAGACATAGCAAAGGTCATTGCCACATCCTGCTCCACTAGCAAAACAGTAATACCGGAACGTGCCACCACCGCGATGCGCTCAAACAGTTCCCGTTTGACAATCGGCGCCAGCCCCACAGACGGCTCATCAATACATAGCAGCTTTGGCTTGCCCATCAGTGACCTGGCAATGGCCAACATCTGCTGTTCTCCGCCAGAAAGCGTGGCTGAAATCTGCCTTCCCCTGTCTTTAAGGATGGGGAAAAGAGAATAAACCTCATCCAGTAAACGCTTAAACTCCAGGCTGTTCTTTTTGAGGAGATATCCGCCGGCCAGGATATTTTCATAAACCGTCATTTCCTTAAAAGGTCTTCGGCGTTCAGGGCAATGCACCAATCCACGGCGTGCGATTTGATCAGCGGGCAGGTTATTGATCTGCTCCCCATTAAAGCTGACTTGCCCTTCTAAGGTGATTTTCCCCAACCGCTGTCCGCGCCTGTTGTCCTTTTCCCATTTAACCAAGCCAGTAATCGCCCGCAGCAAAGTCGTCTTGCCGGCCCCGTTAGGGCCGACCAAACCAACAAGTTCACCTTCCTGCACATTAATACTGACGCCGCTCAAAATGGTCGCCATATCGTAGCTGACCGATAAATTCTTTACTTCCAGCAACATTTCAGACGACCTCCTTGCCAATGTACGCCTCTATTACCTGAGGATTGGCGATAATCTCCTCCGGTGTGCCGACAGCCAATATTTCTCCAAAGTTAATCACTATCACCCTGTCCACAATTTTCATCAACTCAGACAGTTTATGTTCAATAATAATCATGGCCGGCCCTTCACTATGCAACCGTCCAAACCGCCCGCCTTTATGGAGTCTACGCAATGATTTGGCCATCAGACTGGTCTCGGTAGGGCTTAACCCGCCGAATGGCTCGTCAAGAATCAACAGATCTGGTTCACAGGCAACGGCCCGGGCTACCTCCAGTCGCTTCAGATCGCCTTGAGAAAGGCAAGAGGCAGGCTCTCTCGCCATATCGGCAATACCGGCAAATTCCAAAGCGTCCATTGCCCGCGATTCAATCTTTTTCACCCACTCGCCACGCTTGGAAGCCCGGGGAGAAAGGCACGAAACCATAACGTTGGCAATAACTGGCAGACGGGCAAAGGGGCGTGCATTCTGAAAAGTAAGAGCCAAGCCTTGGCTTACTATTTCCCAAGTTTTTTTGCCAATCAGATTTTGCCCATTAAAGACTACTTGTCCCGAGTCAGCCCGGATAATACCTAACAATAGCCGTACCAAGGTAGTTTTCCCGGCACCGTTCGGACCGATCAATCCCACTATTTCGTGCCGCCCGACGTTAAAGCTGACATCACGGACGGCGTGTAACCCGCCAAAGCGTTTGCACAGTCGCTCTACCTGCAAAAAGTCCTCAGCCATGACCTCATGCCTCCTCCTCTTCACGCAACTCCCGGCGCGATACTTTGCCTACGTCCGTTTTAGGTAGCTCCCCTCTAAATTCGACAATCTTGGGAACTTTGTAAAAAGAAAGCCTCTCCGTGCAAAACTGAATAATTTCCTCTTCAGAAACTTTGCCGCGCGCTTCTGGCTGCAACACGATATTAGCCTTAATGAGCTGTCCCACACGAGGATCCGGCACGCCAATCACCCCAGCAGCCTTGACCTGCGGGTGCTGGTACAAAACATCCTCCACATCGCGGGCAAAAACGGAATATCCTTTAAATTTGATCAAATCGCGCTTACGATCAACAAAATAGAAGTAACCCTCTTTGTCCATCTTCCCAAGGTCACCCGTCCGCAGCCAGCGCTCCCCGTTAATTTCCACCAAAACTTCAGCTGTGGCCTCCGGTTTGTTCCAATAACCAAGCATCACGTTCGGCCCTCGGACGATGATCTCCCCCACTTCGCCGACTGGTAGGAAGCGGTGAGGATCATCCGGATCTGCAATAGCTGCTGTGATGTTGGGCAGCGGTATACCGATGCTGCCCATTTTCGGTTTGTTCTGCGGGTGTCCCAGGGAAACACCGCCACCTTCCGTCTGGCCGTACCCTTCGATGATATGAGAACCGGTACGCCTTTCCCAGTCAGTAATCGTCCGCTCCTGCAAGGTGTCAGCACCGCACAGGATTAACCTAAACCGCCGCCAGTTAACCCTGCTTGTCTTGTCGTATTCCTTAAGAAACTCGTACATCGTGGGTACCCCAAAGAAAACGGTCGCCTGATAACGTTCTACAGCATCCAGGATGTCGTCTATAGCCGGCGTGGTAAAAACAATTAAAGTGGCAGCATGTAATAATCCGCCGACCATAACAGCCATCTGTCCATAGGCATGATACAACGGCAGGTAAGCTGGATAAACCTCCTGCCCCTTGACAGAATTAGGGTAATAAGCATGAATCATCGCGGCGGTGGACAGGAGTTGCGCATGACTCAGCATCACGCCTTTCGGAGGGCCTGTGGTGCCGCCAGAGTAAGAAATGGAAGCCAAGTCACACTGTGCGTCTATCTGAGCAGGTAAAACGGTTACCTTTGCAGGCTTTAGCAATTCTTGAAACCAGCATATATTTTTCTCCTTCGGGATGGATGGGGTGGGTAAGTTCATCTCCAATGCAAACTTCTTCAACATCGACTTGCCAAGCAGTTTGCGGACCGTAGGAAGGTACTCTTCCACGCCGGTAACGATGACTTTGTCCAGTTTAAGTCCCGTCTTATCTAGGTTGTCGTATAGAATGTCCTGGCAAAGAATTGCTCTTGCCCCGCTATCCTGCAGTTGATATTTTAATTCATGGCTAGTAAAGACTGGGCTGACCGGCGTCACCGCTGCACCGGCAGTCAGCACGGCCAGATACGTAATGATGTATTGTGGGCTGTTTAACACATAGAGAGCAACCACATCCCCCTTGCCGATCCCCATGGCGGAGAGGGAGGAGGCCAGCATGTCCACCTGCTGCAGTAGTTCCCGATAAGTAAGCTGCTTGCCATAAAATACAATGGCGAGTTTATCAGGGTATTGTTCGACAATCATTTTAAAAACCTGCGGGATAGAGTCTCCCGGAACATCCACTGTTGCCAGTACACCTGTATCGTAACTGGTCAGCCAGGGTTTGCTCAGATATGCTTCCATCATCTTTCCACCTCAATTTAGTTTAATGTCCTGTCTGCCCGACTGCACGTCCCTATGTCCGTACAACATATCCTGCACTCTTTCCGAAGAAAGATATTACGCTCCTTGCAGCGTGGGCACTGACGCTCCAAAAGATCCTGTGCCCTGTTGGAAATCCCTTCCGGCATAAAGCGCAGCGTAACAACGACAATGCCGGTAAAAATTAGCATCCGCCAATCAGGAATTATACGCAAATATTCCAGCAAAGGATACAGTATAAATACCCCGATAACCGGACCATAGATTGTGACCACACCGCCAAAGATCCCCCAGATGATGACCTGTAATGACATCATTATATCTAGGGTTGATGGACCAACAACCCTTAAAAAATGGGCGTATAGGCTGCCGGCGAACCCGGCAAAAAAACCGCTACAACAAAAAACCAACATTTTATAATAGGTGGTATTTATCCCGGAAACACGCACCACGATCTCGTCTTCCCGGATAGCGT
>JAGXTL010000001.1 GCA_018333635.1 Dethiobacter sp. | reverse complement strand
TGAGGCCTTACGCTTCCTGGTATAACGGGTGGATGTGGTTCTTCCCGGTAACGCTGGTGTTTTATCTGGTGTACAAGATATACCAAGCAGTACGAGTTCTCCCAGACCGTTAACAATCAGGGTTGGTACGATTTTCCGGAGTTGGAGTAATCACCGCAGATTGCAGGCATCCACCAGTTCGTCATCCCTGCTTAGCTTTGTCAAACCTGTTCGATTCTCGTACTTCACTGGCGCGCTTATCCACAGAAAACGGAAACCAGCGTCCAGAAAGAAGTTATTCCCCTCCAGTGGAGGGGAATTGTTGCAGGATCTTCTTCCCGGCGCGAAGCATGCGTTCCTTGCCGATTTTGGCAATGTTTTTGTAGTCCGGATACCCTTTTGTGTAATGCTTTTGCCTAGGTTTTAAGCGTTTTTTTGGTAAAAATGTTTTTTAAGAGGTATTTAGAAAAAGTCATCGCGCAGCGATTTCGTTCTTACGGAATGTCATATAGCGGCGGAGAGAAACCGGTTCCTACTGTCGTAAGTGATTAATGCCTGCCACTTGTTGGACTTCCAGGACAAAAGCGATGCCCTTGCCTGGTTTGTCAAGATTTGCTTCCTTGACAATGGCTTCCAGCACTTCCTCCGTTTTTTCCCGGCTTATCAAAGTGAGCACTATTTCTTTTTCAGGTTCGATGGTTATGCCAAAAAGCTTTGCTTGTTCATGTATGCCTGTCCCCCGTCCGGTCAGTACTGTGCCGCCTTCCGCGCCGGCTTTTTTTGCTGATTCCACAACCAATTCTGCGTCGTCCTTATTGACAATTGTGACGATCAGATCGTAACGGGGCTTGTTATCGTTCACAATTCTGCCTCCTTCCATAATTTCGCTAAAGACACACACGTGGCAGATCCCTGCCAGTTGTTTTATATTCAGGATTAATGCGATGCCGGCGCCGGGCTTATCTAATCCGGCGCTGCACGTTACTGTCTCTAGGACGCTTGCTAATTTATTTTTTTCAATGATTGTGAGGATTAGTTCTTTTTCCAGTTCCAACGGGATCCCCAGCAGCCGCTGCATATGGCGGGTAGCTGTTCCGCGCGCGATTATGGTGGTCCCTCCCTCGGCACCCGCTTCTTTTGATGCTTTAACGACTTTTCTGGCAACTCCTTTATTAACGATGGTTACAAGCAGTACGCAACTAATCGTGTGCTTTCGGCTCATTTTCTTTCTCCTTCCTCCGATAAAGCAGGCCCAGGATTAGCACCGACAGAATCGGTGAGAGTGCAACCAGTGAAATCATCCCGAATCCGAGCAATAGAGAGTCCCGTCCCTCCAGCGACGTAGCTGCACCCAACGCAATGGCAGAAATGAAAGTAACAGTCATTGGCCCGGTCGCCACGCCGCCCGAATCAAAAGCGATTGCCACAAAAGACCGCGATGAGTAGCGGGTCAAAGCAAACGCAGCAGCATAGCCAATCAGAATGAATAGCCATAAAGACCAGCCGAAGAGAATCCGTGCCATCGCCAAGGCCACAGACACCGCTACTCCAAAAGACAGTGTGTAGAGCATCAGCGGTTGCGGAATGTAGCCGCCTGAAGTTTTTTCCACTTCATAGTTTAGCACGCGCACAGCCGGTTCTGCGAATGTTACCGCAAAGCCTAGAACAAACCCGACAGGAATCAGAAGCCAGTTATAAGGCAGATTGGCCAGAGTCGCTCCCATAGTTTTTCCAACCGGCAAAAAACCAATATACACGCCCTGCAGGAAAAGGGCCAGACCTAAAAAGGATAATAGCACACCCAGAGAAATTTGTTTTAATTTATGCCGAGGTAATTTTAAATATGTAAGTTGAAATATGATAGTTAAAACCACTAAGGGCAATAAAGCATGCGTTACCTCAATCAGGATATGCCCGAATCCCTGGAACACTCGTATCTCCGTCATCCATACAACACTCCTAAGATCAGGACAGCCAAGACGGGACCGATTGAGGCTAAAGCTACCAGGCCAAATCCTTCACCGATTGAGCTTTTACCGCGCAGGACCGATGTGGCACCTACGCCTAAAGCAAGTATGAAAGGCACTGTCATGGGTCCGGTGGTAACGCCTCCCGCATCAAACGAAATAGGCACGAAATGCGGCGGTGTAAACGCTGCGAGGATAAAAATCAGCAGATAGCCTAGGGCAAGTATGGCGGTGAGCGGTAAGCCCAGTAGTATCCGCAACATAGACAGGCCGACAAAAATCGCCACGCCAAGAGCCACCGTATAAATTAAAATGTCTTTGGAAACAGCTCCTGCAGACACCAAGTCAACCTGCATTGCCAGAACACGCACATCCGGCTCTGCCACAGTTACCACAAATCCCAGGAGGAATCCGAAAAATATCATTAGAGACATTTTTTCCGTACGGGGGAGTGCGGCGCCGATATGTTCGCCCAAGGGCAGCATGCCCAACTGAACGCCCATCAGAAACAGCGATAAACCGGAGCCCACCATAACAAGGCCGATTAAAAACTGCAGATAGGCCCGGAAAGGGAGCCAAATCAGCGTAAACTGCAACACTGTTACCGCAACGGCAATAGGCAGTACAGCCACCAAAACTTCATGTAAAGTTTCCCGGGGTGAGCGCATAGCGTCTCCTTTCACATCTTTTCCTGTTTTATTAGGCACAAAGCCGCCGGAATCCTGCGCCAATATTAAATTCAACTTAACTTTGCTCGCAGCCGTTTGCAGCCGCCTCCAACTAAATGTTTAAATGATACTGCTCCTCCTCTGGGCACCATCGCTGCTGTCAACATAAAATCTTTTTTGCTAGAAAAGTTCTGTTGCAGTGTGTCCTCGATTGCTAAGAGCGTAACGCTGCTAATAAAAAGGCCACACCAAAAATAATAGACAACAGCGCACTGTATCTGTGGTATTGTATGACTTAAGAAAAAAGCAAACTCCTATCTTACGGGTGTCTATTCCCCGCTGTGCGTCCCAGCCTTAGCTGGGCATACGGGTAGTTATCTTTGCTGAAAGCAATATTTTCTCCAAACAAAATACTACACTTTAAAATATTTGAATTGTTTATTTTTTAAAAAAGCTTCGAAATTTTATAGGGGGTTAAGACATTAGCAGTAATGGCAAGATGACACAGCCACAACGATCGACAATGCAGAAAACGACATTTAAAATATCAAAAATGGACTGCCCATCCGAAGAACAAATGATACGGATGAAACTCGCCGACTTGAAAAACATCCACTCATTGGCCTTTGATATTTCTAACAGAAATCTAACCGTTTTTCATACCGACAACCACGACCAAATTTTTCGACGACTTGACAACTTAAAATTTAACACTTTATTTATAGATAGCGTTTCAGCAGATAATTACACAACAACAACCGACAACACCAACCAAGAGAGAAAATTACTTTGGCAAGTTTTAGCTATCAATTTTTTCTTTTTTGTACTTGAACTGACAACGGGTTTTATTGCAAACTCAATGGGACTTGTTGCTGACAGTTTAGATATGCTTGCTGACAGCATAGTTTACGGACTTGCACTTTTAGCAGTTGGCGGGACAGTGACATGGAAAAAGAACGTTGCAAAATCGGCAGGTTATTTTCAATTGACACTTGCCCTTTTCGGTTTCATTGAAGTAATCAGACAATTTATTGGAATTGAAACTATTCCTGCATTTCAGACAATGATAATTGTTTCAACTCTTGCGCTTTTCGGTAACGGACTTTGTTTGTATTTACTACAAAAAAGCAAAAGCAAGGGAGCTCATATGCAAGCAAGTATGATTTTTACTTCAAATGATGTAATCGTAAATTTCGGTGTAATTATAGCAGGAGGACTTGTTTATCTGACAAATTCAAAATATCCAGACCTTATCGTTGGGACAATAGTGCTATCTATCGTTGGACATGGAGCATTTAAAATTCTAAAACTATCAAAATGACGACTGAAGGAAGTAATTAACGAGTTTCTGCAGGGATCTTCCCCGGTTTACTTCTACTGGGGAATAGCCAGGGCTTGGAAATATATTGAGGTTGAACCATTTTCCCTGTTCGGAACGCCGATATTCGTGCTGGCTGCCTGGGGAGCAACCTTCATTATCTTTCTTTGGGCTCCGCCGATACATTTACCAGCTTGGATCCACTACGTCTATATTTCTTTTTACGGTTTTACGGGTGTGGTTCTTGACTACTTTTTCCACCAGTATGGGCTGAGGCCTTACGCTTCCTGGTATAACGGGTGGATGTGGTTCTTCCCGGTAACGCTGGTGTTTTATCTGGTGTACAAGA
>JAGXTL010000050.1 GCA_018333635.1 Dethiobacter sp. | reverse complement strand
TCTTGTACACCAGATAAAACACCAGCGTTACCGGGAAGAACCACATCCACCCGTTATACCAGGAAGCGTAAGGCCTCAGCCCATACTGGTGGAAAAAGTAGTCAAGAACCACACCCGTAAAACCGTAGAAGGAAATATAGACGTAGTGGATCCAAGCTGGTAAATGTATCGGCAGCGCCCAAAGAAAGATAATGAAGGTTGCTCCCCAGGCAGCCAGCACGAATATCGGCGTTCCGAACAGGGAAAATGGTTCAACCTCAATATATTTCCAAGCCTTAAAGATTTTTGAAGCGAGGGTCAGCGCGAGATAGATTATGCCCGTACCGGCGAAAGCGTAAGGGATGAGCTGTCTATACTCTTCCCGTGGGACTAGAAGTACGGATAGAGCTATCATGGCTATCCCCCAGTAGAAGTAAACCGGGGAAGAACCCTGCAGAAACTCGTTAATCATATTGTTTCATTCACACCTCCAAAGTTATAATTTGCAAATCGTAATGTCTTTATCCCAGCTACATTTCCTGCGGTGCCCCAATGCCAAGAAGCGCTAAGCCGTTCAGCGGTTAATTGTTTGGATTATTTTCTGTAAATCTTGTTCAGGAATTCTTTCCACAGCGATGAACCACACGATAGCTAGAGAACACAATATAAGAATTGAAATTACGACTATATTTTTTCCCACTCCGACCCCTCCCTCGTCAAGCCACCCTAAAATAGCCGCCGCAGTCCCCTCTCCCTCTGGGAGAGGGTTAGGGTGAGGGCTGGCCAGCTGTGCAGCATCAGCGATTCAATGTCACAATCAACAGCCCGCCACGATTTGTCCCCACCAGTATCCAGCCATATTTTGCTTGTGCCCAATTCATCCACCCCATAGGATCAATAGCTGTCTTTAAGGCTTCTCCCTCGATGAGAACGGAAAAAGGGGCGGTCATACCATGATCGGGGACTACCCTAATAATCTTCCCTTGCGCCTCTGTTGTATAAACAGATGGCGGAAACTCAACAGGTGCCCCATGCTCTTTCCCTTCCAATTGCCAAGAAACTTGACCTGATTCCAGGTTAATCCGGACCTCCATCGTCCAGCTGCCTCCATCACCGTAACCATACTCAATCCGCCTCATCAGATGATAAATATACCTGAAAGAAAGCTCACTGTTATTAACCCGGGTTAATACGCCCTTAAACGGGCTACCAGGTCTTTCAATGTAGGGAAGGACCAGCTCGGGAAAACCGGCTTCTGCAGCCGTTGGCCTAGGGATCGACGCCAGAATTCTCTTGCGGCCTGCCATAAGTTCGACTTGGTAAAGGCGGCCCTGTCTATCAACGATATAGGCGGCATCTTCTTCTATCAAGGGAAAACTAAGATCGCCATCACCCAGCCTGAGCCGCTGTACGCTGACCGGTTCCCCGGCCAGGTGCCAAACTCCGTAGTGATAGGCATAGTAATAAACGGCTCCCGCTAATATAACCAAATGGAACACCAAAGCCGCCAAGTAGATTCTTCTTTTTTTCTCCTCGCTTATCTTCCAGAGCAGAGCGACGAGAGCAACCGGCACAGCACAGGCAATAATAAATGTAATATTAGCGCGATCAAACATAACAGCCTCTCTAAATGAATCGCCGCCAAGAATCATGACGCCAAGGAGACCTAAGCCGAGCAAAATTAAATAAGGTATGGCAATTAGAACCCCTGCGATTTTTTTTAATGCCAGCCCCAAACTCGCCGGCACTAAAAATATAAGATGCAGCGTCATATAATGTAGCGGATTAAACAAACGCGCACTAACGGACGGAGGTCGAAACCCTACCTGGCCTGTAATCCAAAAATAGGCCAGCAAGGAAGCCAACACGGAAACTAAGGCGTTGCCTTCTTTAGTTAAAATATATTCTCTGGCGGCTCTCTTCTTCAAGACAAGCCAAGCTGTAGTTTTTATTAGCAGATCTTCTCTTGTGAACCCGGACTTTTTTGCCTGGGACAGAACAATAAAAACATACACTAAAACAAGGAAAAGCACCAGCAAGGACACAACAACGCAACTGATAACCCCTTCCACAGGTTGCACACCGCCTCTCTGGCTATAAGAGTTTTATGCTTGCGAGAGAGTGATATAGGAACTTACCGTTCCATGTTCAGATTGCTATTGTTTAATTAAGTTTGCAACTTCTGCCTATACTCCAGAATCAAGCATTCTTACAGAGTGGTATCATGCTACATTTCCTGCGGTGCCGCAATGCCAAGCAGCGCTAAGCCATTTAGCAAAACCTGCCGCACAGCATCTATTAAAGCAAGACGAGCGCTGCGCAGCTTCTCTTCAGCATGCAACACCGGACACTGGTGATAAAATTTGTTGAAATCGGCTGCCAAATCCAGCAAATAACGTGCTATGACAGATGGCTTATCTGTTTTTGCGGCGCGGACAATAGCATCAGAAAAACGAGCCAGAGTTCGCACAACCGCCTGCTCTTCATCTGTGTCTAAAAGCGTTGCATCATATCCGCTGGGCCAATCCTCCGCTTTCCGCAAAATGCTGCAGATCCGCGCGTGGGCATATTGAACATAAGGAGCGGTTTCTCCGGCAAAATCCAAGACCTTTTCCCAGTCAAACTCAATATTTTTCACCCGGTCATTGCTTAAATCACCAAAAATAACGGCGCCGATGCCCACTTGGCGGGCAACGTCAGCCTTGTTTTCAAGGCCTGCGTTTTTCTCTTGGATAATTTGCAGCGCAAGTTCGGTTGCCCTGTCTAAGACATCTTCCAGAAAAACGAGTGTGCCCTGTCTGGTAGACATCTTCCCTTCCTTAAAGCCAATTAAACCAAACGGCACATGTACACAACGCTCAGCCCAGGGATAACCCATTCTTTTCAGAACGCTAAAAACCTGTTGAAAGTGAAGCGTCTGATCGGCTCCTACAACATAGAGCATTTTCTCAAACTCATAAGTGCGGTAACGATAGATCGCGGCACACAAGTCTCTTGTGGCGTACAATGTCGCCCCGTCCTGCTTACGCAACAGACACGGCGGCATGTTCTCGTCTTCCAGGCTGACAATCAACGCACCCGCCGAGATTTCCGTCAGCCCCTTCTCTTCCACTTGGCTGATGGTGTAGGCAAGCAGCTCGTTATAAAAACTCTCACCTTGATATGAGTCAAAGTGGACGCCTAAGAGACTATAAATTCGCTTAAATTCTGCCAAACTTAACTCGCGGAAGCGCTGCCAAAGAAGACGCGCTTTTTCATCGCCGTCCTCCAGTTTTTTAAACCAAAAGCGAGCCTCTTCATCTAGAGCCGGCTCCGCTTCTGCTTCCCGATGGAAGCGAACATACAGTTCATAAAGATATGTAATCGGGTCTTCTTCAAGACGGGTATCATCACCCCACTTTAAGTAAGAAACAATCAACTTACCAAACTGCGTACCCCAGTCTCCCAAGTGATTAATGCCCACACAACGGTAACCTAATGCTAAGTAGATCCGATAGAGTGAGTGACCGATGACAGTCGAGCGCAGATGTCCTATGCCAAACGGCTTTGCAATATTAGGGGCTGAAAAATCGATAACAACTGTTTTCCCTTTGCCAACTTCCAGCTTGCCATAATCTTCTTGTTGCTCAAGTACCGCTTGAAGCGTGACTTGTGCCAGCTTCTGGCGATTGCAAAAAAAGTTGACATAGGGCCCACTGGCTTCAATACCAGCAAACAAATCATTCGCCGGCAATTTTTCAGCTAGTTCTGCCGCGATTTTTAGAGGAGAATTACGCATTACTTTAGCCAATTTGAAACAGGGAAAAGCAAAATCGCCCATCTCCGCAGAGGGCGGCGTTTCCAAATCAGCCATAATTTGCTGACTATCAAGCGGCACAAAAGCTGAAAGTAAGTTGCAAACTTCATTCCGGAACATCTGCATAAAAAAAGACCTCTTTCTTTTTACCTGATCATCTTGCTTTTCCCTCATTATACAAAAATAGAAAGCGGCCTGCAAGCAGGCTGCTCGGCAGGCCGTCTAATCATTCCTCCAAATTCAGAAAATAAGGACGGGAGACAGTGCTCTCCCAAGGCAAAAAATGTTCAGGCTGCACAGGCGTTTTGCCATTAACAGTAAGGTGAATATTGGCATAAGGCGCATTCTCCAAGATGGTTAGGGCAAGAGCATCCCGCAGCAAGGCGGCTCTGGCCGCCGCCGCCATGTTATCTGCCAGCAGATTATGAAAGGAATCGGTGAAATCAAGATAAACTATCTCATTTTCAATGCGTACCGCCGCAAGATTTAGTGAATAGAGCTGAGAGCTCTGCGTCAGTACATAACGCACTAGGTTTTCTATCAGCGCCTCACCTTGCAATGCAACGCCTGAAACCGATTCCGGCCGCAGATAATAGCGTGATTCAGAGCGGCTGGGCAAGAAGACCAGCCGTTCGCCCGGCCTGTGCCCGAAGCGCGCCGGTGTAAATGCTTCGCCAATATTTAGACCTTCCTGTCCAAAGGCAGCCCTTCTTTCACCATTCACTGTGAACTGAATTTGCCTTACTGTAGGAAACTGGCTTACGGTAAGCAACAGAGAATCAAGGATTCCACTCAGAAAGGTGCTCCCACTCATCTCATCAAGCGAGGCAGGCAAGTTAAGCTGAACGATGCCATTGCTTTGAGATACCTGGATTTCTACATTTTTTGGGATAGTTCGGTTTAAGTGGCTGCCTTGCAACGGACCCCTGACCAGCTCCTCGATGCTCGCACGAAGCACTGATTGTGGACGCTTAATACGCCTGGTAACCGGAATCATGCGTTCTGTTTTACTATCATAAAAAAATAGGGTGAACATGCTTTCACCTGCCGGGATCTCAAAACTGACCGGAGTGTAATATTGCAGCAACCCTCGCTGACCTGTCTCATTTAGCTGTCTATTTATTACCTCCGCAATATTTAAGAAATAGATGCTTCCCTCCTCCAGACCCAGAACCAAAGTGTCACCTCTGTCAGCCAACGCCATTTTTTGCGCCCTGCCGGCCACATCCAACAGATTGATTTGTTGCCCCCACTGGTTATAAATAACTACCTGGGTGGCATCATCCCGATACTGGCGCCAAGAAGCCACAATAATTCGCAATCCATCTGCTGAAAGGAGAACATCAGAACCATTTGGCAGTCGCTTGCTCCACAATTTATTGCCGTCAGCATCAAAATAGAGCAAATCTTGGTTTCTGGTCGCTTCATCCGTGGCAAGAACACCAAAAAAAGCGCCTGCTTCAGCCATGATCACCCGGTTGACAGTGCCAGTTATAGAGTATGATCCTAACGCTGCGGCAGTCTGGCTGTAGCGCCGCACTTCATTGCCGTGTACGCTGACCAACATTTTCCCGCTGCCATCAACAGCCATTTGCTCACGCTGCTGCAACTCCCAAAGGTTTTCTCCCAGAGCAGAATAAGCGCTAATGGCTGACTCCCCGCCTTCTTGCCAGTTTACAAAAATTAGGTTATCGTCGCCGACAATTTTAGCATCAAGAAGTTCCGGAAAGTTTTTCCGCCATAATTTATTCCCCTGCCTGTCCAAAAGAAGCAGAGCATCGTCTGCCAGCTGATCTTCAGGCGCCAGTCCCACCAAAATCCGCTCGCCGTCAAGGGAGATGGCCAGAATCGCCACCGGCGCATCAAAATAGTACTCCTCTGCCGCTTGGGGCTGATCGGGCTTAATAACTAATAGTTTGCCTCCCACAGTGCCTACAGCTAAATATCTTCCCTCCGGATCGATAACAGCCTGCGAAAAATCAGAGGTTAAATTCTTTTCCCAGACTAAAGATCCGCCCTCTCCCAAAAGGTAAAGCGAACGAGAAGAAGTTCCCACCACTGCCAAAGAACCGTCAGTTGTTACAGAAAGCGCCTGAATTTGCACATTGCCACTGCGAACAGAAAAGCGTCCCTTGACAGCATATGCACCACCGTTCTCCAAGCCTGGCACAACGGGTTCAATGGGGCTGATCTCTCTGGTTGCCGATTGCTGTACTCCGCAGGAGGACAGCATCAGCGCCAACACCAGCAAAGGAATAATTCCCAACAAACGCAAAGAAATTTTCTTTCGCATAGCTCCACCTCACCGCATCAAGTACTTCTATTATAACGGTTAAATACGTTGGTTCCGTTAAATATTTTTTAATTCTTGTTAATATTCGCTGGCGGTGTTCACTCCCAACGCGCGAGGCCAAGTTACAATAAATGTGGTTCCCAGGCCATTTTCGTTGTCTTCAACCAATATTTCACCGCCATGGCGCGTCACAATCTCTTTGACTATAGCCAAACCCAAGCCTGTCCCCCCTTGTTCACGGGAACGAGCTTTATCCACTCGGTAAAAGCGCTCAAAAATTTTCTCCCTGTGCTCCGGCGGAATACCGATACCACTATCAGTTACGCTCAGCAGCAGCCTTTCCGGTTCCTGAAAAAGCTCTACTTGGACATGACCGCCTTCCGGCGTATATTTAATCGCGTTGTCTACCAGGTTAAAAACTACCTGCTTCACCTGATGCAGCACGGCAAATACCGGTTCTGTAGACTCCGGCAGGAGATACTCCAAAGCTATGCTTTTTTCCTCCGCCCGCTTTTTTAACATCTCCAGCGTATTGCGAACCGTAGGAACGATATCTGTCATGCTCATCGTGTCTTCGGCACCCAAACGATCAAGCCGTGTAAGATCGAGCAGGCTCTCAACCAGATGGATCAACCTCTCCACCTCCTGATCGATGTCAGCCAGAAACTCTTCCCGCTCTTCCGCTTCCAGCGGATATTCACGCAAGGATTTAACCAAAATATTCAGCGAAGTCAGCGGCGTTCTCATTTCATGGGAGGCATTAGAAACAAACTCCCGCAGTTGTCGAGTCATTTCCTGCAGACGTCCCGCCATATGGTTGAACTGACCGGCCAGCCGGCCAATCTCATCCTTGGAACGGACAGAAACACGCTGCGTCAGATCGCCGCGAGCGATCTGTTCTGTTGCGGCTGTCAGCGATTCGATGGGAACCGTAATATGATGAGCAAAGTACACTCCCAACAAACCGGCAAACAAGAGGGAAAGAACTGTCGCCAGCAGGAGAAAATCACGGACATTGTCCAGGACGGCATAAATATCGGAGAGGGAAGAGGCAATAAATACTGCCCCAATAATCGAATCCTCAAAGATAATGGGCACGGCTACCTGCATAACCCATTGTCTGGACTGGTGGGAATACTGGATGCTGCGCCCCTGCTCGCCAGCTAAGGCGGCAGCTATTTCTGCCCGCTCCAGCGTGGTTCCTACCAGACCACCCACACGCAACGAATCTCCCTGCACTCGTTGACGATGATCGGTAATTACTACTCTGATACGATACTGTCGTCCATATTCTTCCGCCACATTGGAAAGGGTGACCACGTTTGGCGCTTCCCGCAAATTGGGCCCGGCCTCCCTGGCCACCGGGTGTGCCGCCGCCTCAAGGATTAAATATTGATACCCGATATAATATTGTTCTAAAGTGTTGAGCAAAAAAAACGAGGTCACCAAAAGAACGGCGAGAATCAAAACTATATACGTAACGGTCAGCTTAGTGCGAATACTGTTAAACATTTTTTGTCTCCCGGAATTTATATCCGGCTCCCCAGACTGTAAGGATTAACTGGGGAGTAGCAGGATCCGGCTCAATTTTTTCTCGCATATGCCGAATATGAACATCCACCGTCCGCGCATCCCCGTAATAATCATAACCCCACACATGTTCCAGCAGCTTCTCACGGCTGAAAACCCGTCCCGGGTGACTGGCCAGCAGACTCAATAAGGCAAATTCCTTACTTGTCAAATCAACTTCTTTATCACGAATGCGAACTTTGCGTTGGAATAAATCGATTTGTAAATCTTGCAGACGAATAAGCTGCATCCCTGCCTGGTCCTTGCCGGGGGGAATCTGCGCACGGCGCAAAATCGCCTTAATCCGAGCAGTCAATTCACGAGGATTAAACGGCTTAGTAACATAATCGTCTGCCCCCAGCTCAAGACCAAGAATTTTATCAATATCCTCGCCCCGGGCGGTTAACATAATAATTGGCACTTCACTTCCCTTGCGGATTCTGCGGCAAACTTCAAAACCATCCACTTCGGGCAACATTAAATCCAAAACGATTAGATCCGGGCTTTCCGTCTTGAACAAACTCAAAGCCTCTGCGCCGTCATAGGCAGCCAGAACCTCGTAGCCCTCTTTTTCAAGGCTAAATTTTAAGCCCTTAACAATGGTTTTTTCATCGTCAACCACTAAAATACGCGCCACAAGATTACCTCCTTAAAACGTTAGCAAGCGGTAGGCATCTCTAACTTTTTGAATATCTTGCCAAACCGATTTTTTCTTTGCCGGATCTAAGAGCAGCTCCGCAGGATGAAATGTAGGCATCAAGCGAATCCCCTTTAGTTCAAACCAGCGGCCGCGCAACACATTAGCGCGGGCCGAGGAGCTTGCCAGCGTCTGCGCCGCTAAAGAGCCGAGACAAACAATTATCGCCGGACTAATCAGCTCAATCTGCTGCTGCAGATGTCCTCGACAAACGGCCACCTCTTCCGGCTGGGGCTTCCGGTCTTGCGGCGGACGACACTTAATAGCATTGGCAAGATATATTTCATCACGCTTAATTTCTGCAGCTGCCAAAATTTTATTTAACAGCTGCCCTGACGCACCCGCAAAGGGTATACCCTGACGATCCTCATCGGCACCGGGAACATCGCCCACAAAGAGCAACTTTGCCTGCGGATTTCCTTCCCCGAAGACCACCTGGCAGGCTCCTAAACGGAGAGAACAGCGAACGCAACCCGCTACTTCTGCAGCCAAACTCTCCATGGTAGCCGGTTGCCTGGCAGGCTGTGCCAACTTCGTTTGCTGGGTTTTATTTTCTGATATGTCAACCAATAAATCAAAGAGATTTTTTTCGCGCATATCTTCACCCTCGTACATATTTCCACGTTAAAGGAGTTTCTCCTTTTAGCCGGCACAAAAAGGAGAAGGGCTGCCCTTCTCTTTTTGCAGACAATCTGTCTTAATTACCTTTAGCCATACCCACAAAGTAGCTGTGCATCCGCACGTCGTCTGTCAGCTCCGGGTGAAAAGCACTGACGAGAAGATTGTCCTGCCTGGCAGCCACAATCTCATCATTGCATCTGGCTAGCACTTGTACTTTGCTGCCGTAAGATTTGATCAGAGGAGCGCGGATAAATACAGCCGGAAAAGGTTCCTTGCCCAAAACAGGAATGGACAGCTCCTGTTCAAAACTCTCCCGCTGCCGGCCAAATGCATTGCGGGCAACAGAGATATCCATCCCAGCCAATAAAAATTGCTCTCTCCCCTCCACCCGAGTGGCCAACAAAATTAAACCTGCGCAAGTGCCGTAGACCGCCTTGCCCTGAGCTATCAGCTGCAAAATCGGTTCCACCAAGCTAAAACGAACCAGCAGCTTGCCGATGGTTGTACTCTCTCCCCCCGGAATTACCAGTCCGTCCAAAGCGGCAAACTGTTCTGCCTTTTTGACGCAGGCGACATCGACACCGCATTTTTGCAGGGCAGTTACATGCTCTCGGACGGCGCCCTGTATGGCAAGCACACCGATTTTCATCTGCTAGCAGCCCCGCTCCTGCATCCGCTCTTCCCGACGGATTGAAGAAATTTCTATGCCCGGCATCGCTTCGCCCAAACCTTTGGAAATCTCCGCCAAGAGGCTGGGGTCGTCGTGATGAAGCGTTGCATCGACAATAGCTTTGGCCCGCGCTTTAGGCTCTTTAGCTTTAAAAATTCCTGATCCGACAAAAATACCGTCACACCCTAGCTGCATCATTAACGCAGCATCAGCCGGGGTGGCAATTCCGCCAGCGGCAAAATTCACTACCGGCAAGCGACCCAAGCGCTTCACTTGGCAAACCAGTTCATACGGCGCGCCTGCCTGCTTAGCAAAGGTCATTAATTCTTCATCCGGCGTATTTAATAGTTTGCGAATTTCACTCATCATCATCCGCATATGCCGGACGGCTTCCACTACGTTGCCGGTCCCCGGCTCACCCTTAGTTCTGAGCATAGCCGCACCCTCTCCGATGCGCCGCAGTGCTTCGCCTAGGTTTCTTGCGCCGCAGACAAAAGGAACGGTAAATTCTCGTTTGTTTATATGAAATTCATCGTCGGCTGGAGTAAGCACTTCACTTTCGTCGATATAATCTACACCAAGTGCTTCCAGGATTTTCGCCTCCACGAAGTGACCAATGCGCGCTTTGGCCATAACCGGTATGGTTACCGCCTCCATAATCTTTAAAATTATCTCCGGGTCTGCCATTCTGGCTACACCGCCAGCCGCGCGAATATCGGCAGGCACCCTTTCCAGTGCCATAACAGCAACCGCACCCGCTTCTTCCGCAATTTTTGCCTGTTCAGGCGTTGTGACATCCATAATGACGCCCCCTTTTTGCATCTCGGCCAAGCCGGCCTTAACACAAAAAGTACCTTGTTCTGCCATTCCTGTGATTCCCCTTTCCTGAAATACCCTGTGATTCTATCTGGATTAATCAACATCTTATTTTACTATAATTTCTTCTCCGGGACAAGCAGTTGCACTGAACAAAAAAGATACTCTGCTTTCTTTCTGGAGCCCTCACCCTAACCCTCTCCCAGCGGGAGAGGGGAACTGTGCATTGATTTCCTGCCCCGTCACGTTTAGCGTCTTCTTTTTAGCAAAGCCGAGACTAGCAATAAGACAAACATTATGCCGGCGAGAGCAAAAAACCACGCCGGATTGACTTCTCCCGGCCTCCTTAACGGCTCTGGTGCGGCATTCTCCTCGGTATCACCGGGGGGAGGGACTTTTCTCCCCGGTGTTTCTGCAAGAAAACGATTATATTCCAGTATATAGTCTGTCTCTGCCCAGTTGTTAAAGCGAGCTCCCATAAACAGTCTCTCCGCCTGTCCGTCTTTTAAAAAGGCGGCCCAGTTCAAATCTCCTGCCGGAACAAGGTTGAGCCCATTATTTGCTGTTAAGAAAAAGAGCATCCGACTATCCAGCTCAGGCACAGCCAACAGCTTGCCGGTTTGAGGCGGCAGAGGAACGGTAAGCGTTGCCAACAACAGCTCACCACGATAAACCGTGTCCACGCGAATTACAAATTCGGGGCTCTCCTGTTGCTCACGCATTTCTATAACTTGGCCGGCCAGAATAAACTGGGCGCTCTCTACCATCTCTGCCGGCGAAAGGGCTAAAAGCTGCCCCGTGGCAGTGCCTGTCCAGAACAACAGCAAAAAAAGGAGAAAAGATGCCTGCCTTTTCATGTATCCACCTCTTTTTCAACCAACTTCGAATGTTGTCTTTAACTTTTCTTTCTGTTTAAAGCGCTCTTCAGCCAAGCAAATCAATTCGGACAACAAATCGTTAAAAGATAGGCCGGTCGCCTCCCACAGCTTAGGGTACATGCTAATTGAGGTGAACCCCGGCAGAGTATTTAGCTCGTTAACCCAAATCTGCCCCTGCCGATCATCAACAAAAAAATCTACCCTTCCCAACCCGGCGCAATCCAGCGCTACAAACGTTTGCACCGCAAGCTCCCTTACTCTTTCAGCCACCAGCTCCGGCAGATTAGCGGGAATCAACAAGCTTGACCGGTTATCAAGATATTTAGCAGTATAATCATAAAAATCATTGGCGGGAATTATTTCTCCTAAAACAGAGGCTCTGGGTTCATCGTTGCCTAACACGCTGCACTCAATTTCACGACCCGGCAGAAATTTTTCTACCAGGATCCGCCTGTCATAAAGCAAAGCTTCCTCCACAGCCTCGTGCAAGCCCTCCTGGTGATAAACTTTAGAAATTCCAACGCTGGAGCCTAAATTGGCAGGCTTAACAAAACACGGGAAACCCAGCTCTTTCTCTATCTGCGCCGCCAGCAGTTCCTTGTCACTCCACCATTTGGCGCCTGTAAACCAGAGATAGGGACCAACAGGCAACCCCTCCGCCACAAGAGCTGCTTTCATTAAAATTTTATCCATCCCCACCGCAGAACCGGGAACTCCCGCTCCCACATAAGGAATCCGGGCCAATTCCAGCAGCCCCTGCACAGTGCCATCCTCACCATAGGTGCCGTGCAAGACAGGAAATACTACATCGACGGCAATCACACTGCCCGCGTCCTTTCCCTCCAGCACATAAAACCCGCCTACCCCCGGATGCGGCAGCACAGCCACCCTTACTCCGTCTAACTGCCAGCTTCCCTCTTTGCTGATAAAAACCGGCAAGACGGTTAAATCCTCTTGCTCCCGCAAACCTGCCAGAATGGCTGCCGCCGAACGAAGCGAGACCTCGTGTTCGCCGGAGCGGCCACCGTATAATACTGCTATTTTTCTGTTCACAAAAGACCCCTCCGTAGCTAAACTTGCCTCTAGTCTATGCTCCTGCGGCAGTAAAGATGCCGCAGGAGAGTTGTTGTGAAGTTATAAAGAGGCAAGCGCGCCGGCGCTTGCCTTCTTTCTTTGTGTAGGAAATTATCTGGTTTCCCTGCACAACTAATTCTCCGCCGCTACTTTTTCGGCCTTAGAGGCTGCGATTACCTGTTCGGCAATATGAGCCGGCACTTCTTCGTAATGGCTGAATTTCATTACGAAGGAACCGCGCCCCTGAGTCATAGAACGCAGATCTATGGCGTATTTAAGCATTTCCGCCAGCGGTACATTTGCCTTAATAATCTGAACACCATTGCTTGGCTCCATACCAAGGATGCGTCCGCGCCGGCTATTCATATCCCCCATTATATCGCCCATATACTGGTCGGAAACGGTGACTTCCACTGCCATCACCGGCTCCAGCAGCACCGGTTTTGCCTGCTCGACTCCTTTTTTAAATGCCAGATGCGCCGCAATCTTAAAAGCCATTTCCGAAGAATCCACGTTATGATAAGAACCGTCATAAAGGCTGGCCTTAATATCCACCACCGGATAACCAGCCAAAACACCAGTTTCCAGTGCTTCGCGCAGGCCTTTTTCCACCGCCGGAATGTATTGACGCGGCACCGAGCCACCGACAACCTTATCCTCGAATTGAAAATAACTGCCCGTTTCCATGGGCGAAAACTCAATCCAAACATGGCCGAACTGACCGCGACCACCCGACTGTTTTTTATGTTTGCCTTCTACCTTTGCCACACCGCGGATAGTTTCTTTATAAGGAATCTTAGGCAGCGTCAGCTCTACTTCCACCCCGAATTTGTTTGCCAGCCTGCTGGTTATAATTTCGAGATGCAGTTCTCCCATCCCGGAAATTAGTGTTTGCTTTACCTCGGAGTTGCGCTCCATGCGGAAAGTGGGGTCTTCTTCCAGGAAACGAGCCAAACCGCTTGCAACTTTATCTTCTTCCCCCTGCTTTTTCGGTTCAACAGCAAATGTCGTTACGGGCTGCGGAAAAACAATAGGTGGAAAGACGGAGCAAACGCTCTTTTCACACAGTGTGTCGCCGGTAGCTGTCGCCTGCAACTTGGCCACGGCGGCAATATCTCCGGCAGGAACATGGCTAAGGTTAAGCTGGGTTTTACCTAACATCGTAAAAAGTTGGCCGACTCTCTCCGTTTTATCTTTATTGATGTTATTTAACTGTGTATCCCCCTTCATCGTGCCGGAATACACCTTAAAGTAAGAAATTTTCCCTACAAACGGGTCGGCAAAGGTTTTAAACACCAAAGCAGCAACCGGGCCGTTAGCATCAATATTGATCGTTTCCTGTTCATTGCTCCCAGCCTTTATTGCCTTCACCTCGCGCACGTCTGCCGGAGAAGGGAAAGCACTGACGATCAGCTCTAAGAGCGGCTGAATTCCTTTGTTTAAAGTGGCTGAACCGCAAAGCACCGGGATCACTTTACCTGCCTGGAGAGCGATACGCAACCCGGTAACTATTTCCTCTATACTGAGCGGCTCCCCGTCCAGGTATTTCATCAAAAGTTCATCACTGCTTTCAGCCACCGCCTCCATCAGTTTCTCGCGGTAACTTTCCACCAAATCTGCCAAATCGGCAGGAACATCACTCTCCGTCACTTTCTTGCCGTCACCTTCGAAAGTGTAAGCCTTCACATTTATAATGTCGACAACACCTTTAAACGAAGCTTCAGCGCCAATAGGGATTTGAACCGGCACCACTTTCGAGCCAAAAAACTCCTGTAATTGTGTCAAGACTTTAAAAAAATGGGCATTTTCTTTATCCATTCTGTTCACAAAGACTAACCGTGACAAACTGTTTTCATCAGCATAGCTCCAGAACTTTTCCGTCCCTACTTCTACGCCGGCGGTTGCGGAAACTACTACCACCGCAGCATCAGCCACGCGCAGTGCACCTGCCACATCACCAATAAAATCAAAATACCCTGGGGTATCTAACAAGTTTACTTTCACACCGGCCCACTCAACCGGCGCAAGAGAAGTGTTAATCGTAATCTGGCGCTTTATCTCCTCCGGATCAAAATCGGTGGTGGTGGTGCCTGAATCTGTTTTTCCCAACCGAGTAGTGGCGCCGGAGGTATAAATCATAGCTTCTGTCAGAGATGTTTTACCTGCTCCACCGTGAGAAATTAGGGCAACGTTGCGAATTTTCTCTGTTGTATAGTTTTTCACACGAATGCCTCCTTTAGTGGGTCGAAAAAAGATTAGGAAAAGATGAGCAAATTTTTAGTTTACTTCGACTGCCCTGGCACAAACTCCTTCCCAGACAGTTAATATTTCTCAAAACAACATTTTTTATGATTGATACTCTCCCTCACCCTAACCCTCTCCCAGAGGGCTAACCCTTACCCACACTTGACACCGGGGGTCAGGCAATGTTAAGATAGGAATATGCAAATACATGGTCATTATTTTACTAAAACCGTCATA
>JAGXTL010000132.1 GCA_018333635.1 Dethiobacter sp. | reverse complement strand
TTTAGCCACTTTCAATATTGCACCTCCTTGGCGCTTAAATCACTTCGGGTGCCAGTGACACGATTTTCATAAAGTCCTTGTCACGCAATTCCCGTGCAACCGGTCCGAAAATACGTGTACCGCGCGGGTTTCTCTGGTCATTAATCAAAACAGCAGCATTTTCGTCAAACTTAATGTAAGAACCGTCGCCGCGTCGCAATCCACTGCAGGAACGGACGACGACAGCTTTAACTACATCCCCTTTTTTGACAACTCCGCCGGGTGTTGCTTCTTTAACGGAAGCCACGATAACGTCCCCAATGTTGCCGACTTTCCGGGTAGATCCGCCAAGTACGCGGATGCACATAATCTTTTTAGCGCCGGAGTTATCCGCAACATTCAGGTATGTCTGGGTCTGAATCATCGTCAAACCTCCTTCACAAACAGATGTCAGGAACTAGCTGTCCTCCGACCTCATACTATTAAAGCTGTGATTTCTCTACGATTTCGACCAAGCGCCATCTTTTGTCCTTACTAAGGGGCCTTGTCTCCATAATCCGCACTTTGTCGCCGATGTTGCAGGCGTTTTCAGGGTCATGGACCTTATATTTTTTAGTCACACGGACAATCTTCCCGTAAAGGGGATGACGAGTGGTCCTTTCAACGGAGACTACGGCTGTTTTGTCCATTTTATCGCTGACAACCAGACCGATTCTGTCTTTACGATTGCTGCTTCGCTCCAAGAGCTTTGCCTCCTTTCGGATACACTTACGTCTAAAAAAGCAGTCTGCATTTTTTAGTAATTCAGTTCACGCTGACGCTGAATAGTCTTAACCCGCGCTATACTCTTGCGGACTTCCCGGATTCTCATGTGGTTTTCCAATTGTCCGGTAGCCATTTGAAAGCGCAGATTAAAAAGCTCTTCCTTTAACTCAGACAGCTTGCCTACCAGTTCCACATCACTAAAATCCTTTAACTCATTAGCTTTCATGGCTTTCACCACCTGTCTCCGCACGCGTGACAAACTTGGTCTTGATCGGGAGTTTGCTTGAGGCAAGACGCATGGCTTCCCGCGCTATTTCTTCAGAAACACCGGCCAGTTCAAAAAGCACCCGGCCAGGCTTAACCACAGCTACCCAGTATTCCGGTGAACCTTTGCCGCTGCCCATCCTGGTTTCCGCCGGCTTGGCAGTCACCGGCTTATCCGGAAAGATTTTAATCCAAACTTTGCCGCCCCGCTTGATATAACGAGTCATGGCAATCCGAGCCGCCTCAATCTGCTGGTTAGTTATCCAGGCAGGCTCCAAGGCTTGCATACCAAATTCTCCAAAAGCTACTTGATTGCCGGCTTGGGCTTTGCCCTTCATGCGTCCGCGGTGCTGTCTGCGAAATTTAACTCTCTTTGGAACTAACACTCAGGTCCCCTCCTCCCGAATTCTTCTGTTTGGTTGGGAGAACCTCCCCTTTGTAAATCCAAACCTTCACACCAATCCGACCATAAGTGGTGTGGGCCTCCACAAACCCATAATCGATATTAGCGCGCAATGTCTGCAGGGGCACAGAACCCTCGTGATACGCCTCTCTGCGGGCAATCTCAGCTCCGCCAAGACGGCCGGAAACCATCACCTTGATTCCTTTGGCACCGGAGCGCATGGTGCGGAACACAGACTGCTTCATCGCACGGCGAAAGGCTATCCGTTTGGTAAGCTGAGTAGCAATGCTCTCTGCCACCAGAAAGGCGTCCATTTCAGGAACCTTAATTTCAATAATGTTGATGTGCACCTGTTTCCCAGTAAGCTTCTCCAGCTTCTTGCGCAGCTCATCTACGCCGGCACCGCCTTTGCCAATCACGATCCCCGGTTTGGCGGTATGAACAGAAATACGAATGCGATTAGCGGCGCGCTCGATCTCCACGCGGGAAACACTGGCATTATCCAGGTGCTTCGCAACAACTTTACGAATCTTCAAGTCTTCGTGCAACAGATCCGTATAGTTTTTATCGGCATACCATTTGGCTTCCCAGTCACGGATGATTCCAAGCCTAAAGCCAACAGGACTGACCTTCTGACCCACGTACTTATCCCTCCTTCTGTTCTTTGAGGATGATGGTAATGTGGCTGGTAGGCTTGCGGATCCGGCTGGCCACTCCACGGGCGCGAGGGCGAAAACGCTTCAAAACCGGACCTTGGTCAACGAACACCTGCGCCACATAAAGATCGTCTCGCTTCATTTGAAAATTGTTTTCAGCATTGGCCATTGCAGAATGGAGCGCCTTATAGATAGGCTCTGCCGGCTTATTAGGCGTCAATTTCAAAAGAGTCAACGCTTCTCTAGCATTTTTCCCGCGTATCAGGTCCACCACAAGGCGGGCCTTCCGCGGGGACATTCTGATATACTTAGCAACAGCTCTTGCTTCCACGGAAATCCCTCCTATTTCAGCGATGTAGACCGCTCGGTATGGCCGCTATGGCCGCGGAACGTACGAGTTGGCGAAAATTCTCCCAGCTTGTGTCCCACCATATCCTCGGTCACATACACGGGCACATGCTTCCTGCCATCATGAACCGCCAGCGTATGACCCACCATTTCTGGAAAGATGGTGGAGCGACGGGACCAAGTTTTGATCACTTTTTTCTCGTTCTTTTCATTCATCTGCTGAATTCTAGACAACAGCTTCGCATCAATATAGGGGCCTTTCTTCAGAGACCTTGACAAGTCTTTGCGACCTCCTTTCGGTACGTCTACTTCGTATTCCGACGCTTAAGAATATACTGGTCGGACTTTTTATTCTTTTTCCTGGTCTTGTAGCCAAGGGTTGGCTTACCCCAAGGCGTAACCGGGCCTTTACGGCCGATGGGCGCCTTGCCCTCGCCGCCGCCGTGCGGATGATCAACCGGGTTCATTACCGTACCGCGAACCGTCGGGCGTTTGCCCATCCAGCGCGAGCGTCCGGCTTTACCCACGGTGATATTTTCATGCTCCAGGTTTCCCACCTGACCGATGGTGGCATAACACTCCAGAGAAACCAAGCGAACCTCACCCGATGGAAGGCGTACGTGGGCATTTTTGCCCTCTTTAGCCATCAACTGAGCGGAGGCGCCGGCCGAACGCACCATTTGGCCGCCTTTACCTACCTTTAGCTCAATATTGTGAATCAGCGTGCCTACGGGGATTGCCTTCAGCGGCATGGCGTTGCCGGGCTTAATGTCCACGCCTGCGCCCGCCGAAACTTCCGTACCAACCGTCACTCCCACCGGAGCCAGAATGTAACGCTTTTCCCCGTCCGCGTAGTGCAACAAAGCAATGTTGGCAGAACGGTTCGGGTCATACTCAATAGTGGCTACCTTTGCCGGAACACCCGTTTTGTCACGCTTAAAATCAATAATCCGGTACTTGCGCTTATGCCCGCCACCTTGGTGGCGCACCGTAATCCGTCCCTGGGCGTTGCGGCCCGCCTTCTTCTTCAGCGGTTCCAGCAGCGACTTTTCAGGCTCGGTCGAGGTGATTTCCTGAAATGTTCTGACGGTCATAAAGCGGCGTCCCGGAGAGGTGGGAACAAACTTTTTTATTGCCATGGTTCTTTTCCCTCCTTCCTGGGTTTAGAGGCCTTCAAAGATTTCGATCGGCTTACTGCCCTCTTCAAGGGTAACAATTGCTTTTTTCCAGTTAGGGCGACGGCCGCTATACGCACCCATCCGCTTCATTTTGCCGCTGACGCGAATAGTGTTCACATCTTTAACTTTCACTTTAAAGATTTCTTCCACAGCCTTCTTGATCTCGATTTTGTTAGCCTTCGGATCAACCTGGAAGGCATACTTCATCTCTTCCATCATGCTGGTGCTCTTTTCAGAAATCAACGGCTTCTTGATAATCTCCCTGGCGTCCCGAATCATGCGAACACCTCCTCTACCCGAGTCACGGCATCACGTGTAAATACAAGGTTATCGGTGTTCAGGATATCATAGACGTTGAGCTGGTTCGCATTGGTAGTCTTCACGCCCGGAATATTTCTTGCCGACTTAACCACGTTCTCCTGGGTCGCATCTGTGACGATCAGCACCTTACGGCCTGTCTTAAGATTCCCCAATACCCCCACCATCTCTTTTGTTTTCGGGAAATCCATCGTCAGTTGATCTAAAATAATCAACGAACCGTCATTTACTTTTACAGTGAGCGCTGACTTAAGCGCCAGCCTTTTAATTTTCCTCGGCAGAACTTGCTTGAAATTCTGCTGGCCGGTAGGACCAAAAGTGATTCCGCCGCCGCGCCAAATCGGGGAACGGATAGAACCATGACGAGCACGGCCTGTTCCCTTCTGACGCCAGGGCTTGCGGCCACCGCCTCTGACTTCCATCCGAGTTTTAGTTTTGGCAGTTCCCAGACGTTGGTTGGCCAGATAGGCTAAAACAGCTTGGTGCATTGCGCCTTCATTAACTTTCGCAGCAAAAATCGAATCATTAAGTTCAATTTCCCCAACCTGTTCGCCCGCAGTATTATATAAAGCTACTTTCGGCATCATAAATCCTCCTTTCAAGCAAACATCCACTGAGCATCTTACTTAGCCCCTTTTACGGCCTTAACAGTATTTTTAACTGTCACTATGCCGCCACTGGCGCCTGGAACGGCACCCCGTACCAAGAGCAGGTTGCGTTCCGCATCTACCCTGATAATCTGCAGTTTCTGGACAGTTACCTGCTCTCCGCCCATGCGGCCGGGCAGCGGGCGTCCTCTGAAAACGCGGGACGGGTCGACAGAACCCATTGAACCGGGACCACGGTGATAATGGGAACCATGGGTGGAAGGTCCCCGGCTATTGCCATGACGTTTAATCGAGCCGGCAAAGCCTTTGCCGCGGGTAACACCGGTCACATCGATCCATTCACCTGCCGCGAACAAATCAGCCTTCAACTCGAGACCCACTTCGTAGGAAGCAGTATCATCCAGGCGAAATTCGCGCACATATTTCTTTGCTTCAACGGCAGCCTTCTTGAAGTGGCCGCCCATAGCTTTAGTCAGATGCTTATGCTTAATGGCTCCAAAGCCAACCTGAATCGCTTCATAACCGTCAGTTTCGGTAGTTTTCTTCTGAACCACCACACAGGGGCCAGCCTCGATTACCGTCACGGGAATCAGCTGCCCTTCTGCGGTAAACACCTGGGTCATGCCAATTTTTTTGCCTAAAATCGCTTTTTGCACCACTTGCACCTCCTTAAAGATAATCTCCCACCCTATTTACAGTTTAATCTCAATATCCACGCCGGCCGGCAAGTCAAGCCGCATCAATGCGTCAATCGTCTTTGGTGTCGGCTCCAGAATATCGATCAAACGTTTATGTGTCCGCATCTCAAACTGCTCGCGGGAGTCTTTGTACTTGTGGGGTGCCCGGATAACAGTATAAATACTTTTTTCCGTCGGCAGGGGAATGGGACCAGAGACTTCTGCGCCTGTCCTTTTAGCCGTTTCCACAATTTTGCTGGAGGACTGGTCAAGAATCTGGTGGTCAAACGCCTTAAGGCGGATCCTGATTTTTTGCTTTGCCATAGTATTGCCTCCTTCGTTCGCCCGCTTTTCAGACTACTCGGCAAAAATTCCCGGACTACTGTCCGCAACCTTTTGCGTCATCGCTGTAAACTGCTTATTTCAAGATGCTGGTAACAACGCCGGCGCCCACAGTGCGGCCGCCCTCGCGGATCGCAAAGCGCAAACCTTCTTCAAGGGCGATTGGAGTAATCAGCTCAATCATCATCTGCACATTATCTCCCGGCATAATCATTTCCACGCCTTCAGGCAGAGTCGTTACACCGGTTACATCGGTAGTGCGCAAGTAAAACTGCGGACGGTACCCTTGGAAAAACGGAGTGTGACGGCCGCCTTCCTCTTTCTTCAGCACGTACACCTCAGCCATAAACTTGGTATGCGGCTTGATCGAATTCGGCTTGGCAAGTACCTGGCCGCGCTCGATTTCTGTGCGGTCCACACCGCGCAGCAGCGCGCCGATATTGTCGCCGGCTTGCGCCATGTCCATAATCTTGCGGAACATTTCAACACCCGTCACAACAGTCTTGCGCGGCTTTTCTGTAAAACCGACAATTTCCACTTCTTCGCCTACTTTGACGGTACCGCGTTCCACACGTCCGGTCGCTACCGTGCCGCGGCCGGTAATGGTAAACACATCCTCAACAGGCATCAGGAAAGGCTTGTCAATATCACGTTCCGGCGTGGGGATAAAAGAATCCACAGCATCCATCAATTCCCAAATCGCCTTGCAATCAGAGCATTCCCGGGAACTGCAGGAATGATCAAGCGCCTTTAAGGCGGAACCGACTACCACGGGAACATCATCACCGGGAAACTCATATTGATTTAAAAGATCACGAATTTCCAGCTCAACAAGCTCTATCAGCTCAGGGTCGTCAACCTGATCAGCCTTGTTCATAAATACTACGATGTGCGGAACGCCTACCTGACGGGCCAGCAAAATGTGCTCCCGCGTTTGCGGCATGGGGCCGTCAGCCGCGGAGACAACCAGGATGGCTCCGTCCATCTGCGCCGCGCCGGTAATCATATTCTTCACGTAATCGGCATGGCCCGGGCAGTCCACGTGGGCATAGTGCCTGTTCGCAGTTTCGTATTCCACATGGGCTGTGGAAATCGTAATGCCGCGTTCCTTCTCTTCCGGTGCCTTGTCAATTTCATCATAGGCAGTCTTTTTTGCCCCGCCGACTGTTGACAGACAAGATGTGATGGCTGCAGTCAGTGTGGTTTTACCGTGGTCAACGTGGCCGATAGTGCCTACGTTTACGTGGGGTTTCGTCCGCTCAAACTTTTGTTTCGCCATATTTTGTATACCTCCTTAAATTTTTCAGCTCCCAATAATCTTGCCTCTGGCGAGCCGTTATTTCCCGAATCTATTCACAACCGGGTTTTAACCCTTTTGCTTTTCGATAATTTCCGTGGCCAAGTTCTTAGGCAATTCTTCGTAGTTAGCAAACTCCATTGAGTAAGTACCGCGACCCTGAGTACGGGAGCGCAATTCTGTGGCATAGCCAAACATCTCAGCCAACGGCACCTTAGAGCGGATGACTTGACTCCCCAAACGGGGTTCCATCCCTTCAATCCGGCCGCGCCGGCTGCTAATGTCGCCTATGACATCACCCATATACTCCTCCGGGACGACTACTTCCACTTTCATCACCGGCTCAAGAATAACCGGACTGGCTTTCAACACGCCTGTCTTAAAAGCCATGGAGCCAGCTACTCTAAAGGCTATCTCCGAAGAATCAACATCATGGTAGGAACCATCCACCACGGAGACTTTAAGGTCAATCAGAGGATAACCTGCGAGAACACCGGTGGCCATTGCTTCCTTGACGCCGGCATCGATGGCGGGGACGTATTCGCGTGGAATCACACCGCCTACAATCTTGTTCTCAAAGATATAGCCCTTACCCGCCTCCAGCGGTTCAAGCTCCAGCCAGCAGTGGCCGTACTGGCCGCGTCCGCCGGACTGGCGGACAAATTTGCCTTCCGCCTTAGTGATCCCGCGGATTGTCTCCTTGTAAGCAACCTGCGGTTTCCCGACGTTGGCGCCGACTTTAAACTCGCGCAGCAGGCGATCAATGATTATCTCAAGGTGCAGCTCACCCATACCGGAAATAATCGTCTGCCCTGTTTCCTCATCAGTACGGGCCCGGAAAGTGGGATCTTCCTCTGAAAGTTTAGCCAGAGAAAGCGACATCTTTTCCTGGTCCGCCTTGGTCTTGGGTTCGATGGCTACGTCAATAACAGGCTCAGGGAAGGTGATCGTCTCCAGCAAAATCGGAGAATTTTCCAGGCAGAGAGTATCACCGGTGGTAGTATTTTTAAGACCGACGATGGCTACAATGTCACCTGTTGAAATGCCCTTGATTTCTTCCCGGTGGTTCGCATGCATCCTGAGAATCCGGCCTACACGCTCCCGCTTTTCTTTAGTGGAATTGTAAACATAAGAACCGCTCTCCAGCGTGCCGGAGTAAACGCGCACATAGGTAAGCCTGCCTACATACGGATCAGTCATAATCTTGAAGGCTAGAGAGGAAAATGGCTCGTCGTCAGCCGCATTGCGCACTGCTTCTTCATCTTTTTCAGGACTCAAGCCGTGCACGGGAGGCACATCTAGAGGCGACGGCAGATAATGAATTACTGCATCTAATAATGGCTGTACACCCTTGTTTTTGTACGAAGAACCGCAAATAACCGGCACAATTTCCACTGCGCAGGTACCCTTACGCAAAGCGGTGCGAATTTCTTCCTCGCCGATTTCCTGACCATCCAGATAGCGGATCATGATATCTTCGTCATAGTCAGCCGCGACTTCCAGCAAATTTTCCCGGTATTTCTGGGCTGTTTCCCGCATTTCCGCAGGAATTTCCGACTCGTCGCTGCGAGTTCCCAGATCATCGGTGTAGAGCACAGATTTCATGCGGATCAAATCCACAATGCCTTTGAAATTATCTTCCACACCGATCGGAAGCTGGATGGGGACCGGGTTGACATTCAGCCTCTGCTTCATCGACTCTAACACATGAAAAAAGTCCGCGCCCGTAATATCCATTTTGTTCACATAAGCAATCCGCGGAACGCGGTACTTATCAGCCTGACGCCAGACAGTCTCTGACTGCGGTTCAACGCCGCCCTTGGCACAAAAAACGCCTACGGCACCATCGAGAACGCGCAGACTGCGCTCCACTTCTACTGTAAAGTCAACGTGCCCGGGTGTGTCAATAATGTTAATTACATGATCACGCCATGAGGCAGTCGTGGCCGCCGAAGTAATGGTGATCCCACGCTCCTGCTCCTGGATCATCCAGTCCATGGTCGCCGCGCCATCATGAACTTCACCCAACTTATGAACGCGCCCAGTGTAAAACAGGATTCTTTCCGTGGTAGTAGTCTTACCGGCGTCAATATGCGCCATAATCCCAATATTTCTTGTCCTGCTCAGGGGAGTTGTTCTTGCCATAATAGGTCCCCTCCTTTCCTCAGCTCTAGTTGCTTTTTAAATGACAAATTTTAGAAACCTACCAGCGGTAATGCGCAAACGCCTTATTAGCTTCGGCCATACGGTGCGTATCTTCCTTCTTCTTAAAGGCGCTCCCTGTATTATTAACCGCATCTAACAGTTCCGCCGCTAAACGCTCAGCCATGGTTTTTTCACCGCGATCGCGGGAGAACTTTGTCAGCCAGCGCAAAGCCAGGATATTCCGACGATGAGCGGAAACTTCTACCGGTACTTGATAGTTAGCGCCACCAACCCGGCGGGCCTTAACTTCCAGCACAGGAGAAACGTTCTTTACGGCAGCTTCAAATACTTCCTGGGGGTTACGTCCGCTTTTCTCACGAATGATCTCCATTGCATCATAAAAAATAGACTGAGCTACCCCTTTTTTACCGTCAAGCATCAAAGAATTGATAAACTTCGTGATCATTTTTGAGTTATAAATCGGGTCTGGCAAAACATCTCTCTTAGGCACAGGACCTTTGCGAGGCATACAGTTTTTACCTCCTTAAAACTACTTTTTCTTCTTCTTCGCGCCATACTTCGAACGAGATTGCCGGCGTTTTTCCACTCCGGCAGAGTCTAGAGCGCCGCGCACTAAGTGATAACGTACGCCGGGCAGGTCTTTCACACGACCGCCGCGGACAAGCACGACTGAGTGCTCTTGCAAATTATGGCCTATACCGGGAATGTACGTTGTTACTTCAATCCCGTTTGTCAGCCTGACACGGGCAATTTTGCGCAATGCAGAGTTGGGTTTTTTTGGCGTAGTCGTCGAGACTCTGGTACAAACACCACGCTTTTGCGGAGATTCTTCCAGCGCAGGAGCAGTGGATTTTCTGATCACTGCCTCTCTTCCCTTCCTGACCAACTGATTTAGAGTCGGCATTCCACTCCACCTCCTTCCCGAATGATACAAGTGTGTTTCCTCCACCCTATTTAGGGTGGAGGAAAAAACTAATCTTCTGCCAAGACGGCAGCCATAGCCGCCTGAACCTTAATACAACATGCTTTCCCTAATTCTGCCATGGTTTCCACCATCGTCACGGGAATGCCCTTCTGCGCGCAAATTTCCAGAACCGGGCGTGTGACACGTTCATCAGCATTACGGGCGATAAAAACGTGTTCCACTTTGCCGTTTTCCACAGCCTTTTGCGTTTGCTTCATGCCAGTGACTGTCCGGCGAGCTTGCTTCAGTCTTTCAAGGTCCATACAGAAACCTCCAAAATGTCTGCTCAACAGGCACACTTTGATATTCTATCATCATCAGTATCCCTTGTCAACCATTTAGAAAATCCTTGAATGGCCAAATAAATTGCCTCTTTAATTGACCGTTAAGCTCAAAGACTTACTCACTTCCACAGGCTTCCGTCTCCAATAGAATCTTTGCAAGAAGCTGTTCGTCCTCCTCCGACTCATCCTTCTGCACTAAGATCTTGATGTTACGATAGCGGTGCATACCCGTCCCGGCCGGAACAAGCTTGCCAATAATCACATTCTCCTTCAAACCAAGAAGCGGATCATTCTTGCCTTTAATAGCCGCTTCTGTCAGAACGCGGGTCGTTTCCTGGAAGGAGGCAGCCGAGAGGAATGAGTCGGTAGCCAGGGAAGCCTTTGTAATCCCCAGCAACAGCGGCCTCGCAACAGCAGGCTCCCCACCGTCGGCAACTATCTGCTGATTCACCTCGTCGAAGATAAAGCCATCCACCAGACCGCCCGGCAGGAGCTCTGTATCGCCAGCTTCTTCCACTTTTACTTTCTTTAGCATTTGCCGGATCATTACCTCAATGTGCTTATCATTGATATCTACACCCTGCAGACGATATACGCGCTGCACTTCTTGCAGCAGATAAATCTGCACTCCGCGTGGCCCTTTCACTTTCAGCAAATCATGCGGGTTTACCGAGCCTTCCGTCAATTCCTGACCGGCCTCCACAAATTCTCCGTCTTTCACCTTTATACGCGAACCGTAAGGGATAAGGTAGGATTTTGCTTCACCGCGTTCCGGTGTAACTCGCACTTCGCGGCGCTGCCGGGCTTCGACTGCTTCCACAGTACCGTCAAACTCTGCGATGATGGCCAAGCCCTTAGGTTTGCGTGCTTCAAACAGCTCTTCCACCCTGGGCAGACCCTGCGTAATATCGTCGCCGGCCACACCGCCGGTATGGAATGTGCGCATGGTTAGCTGGGTGCCGGGTTCACCGATAGATTGCGCGGCAATAATCCCTACCGCTTCACCCACATCGACAATCCGACCTGTGGCCAGATTTCGTCCATAACACTTAACGCAGACACCGTGGCGAGTGCGGCAGGTGAGTATGGAACGAATATGCACCTCTTTAATGCCTTTGCGCAAAATAGCATCAGCGATTTCCTCATCAATAAACTCTTGCTTGGCGAGTAAAAGCGATCCTTCTTCCGGATCAAAGATATCCGCCATCGCATAACGGCCATTAATCCTGTCATGCAAATCTTCAATAACTTCACTACCATCGCGAATTTCAGAGACAGTAATACCAAGAGGCGTGCCGCAATCAAGGTCACGGATAATTACATCCTGGGCCACATCTACCAAGCGGCGGGTCAGATAACCGGAATCGGCCGTTTTTAGCGCAGTATCAGCCAAGCCTTTACGGGCTCCGTGAGTAGAGATAAAGTACTCCAAAACTGTCAGACCTTCGCGGAAATTAGCCTTGATCGGCAAATCAATAATCCGTCCGGTAGGGTCAGCCATTAATCCCCTCATGCCGGCAAGCTGGGTAATCTGCGAAATGTTACCGCGCGCGCCGGAGTTGGCCATCATGTAAATAGGATTGAAGCGATCAAGTGTGCCCATCAGTTCCCTGGTCACTTCTTCCTTGGCGCTAGTCCAAAGTTTAATCACACGGTCATACCGCTCTTCTTCGGTAATCAAGCCGCGGCGGAACTGCTGCTCAATTTTCTCTACCTCTTTTTCAGCAGCAGAGAGGATCTCACCTTTCTTCTTAGGAATTGTTACGTCCACTATCCCTACGGTGATACCGGCTTGAGTCGCGTAGGAAAATCCAGCCTTTTTGATGTTATCCAGGATTTCCGAAGTGCCGGTACTCCCGTATTTACGATAACAAAGCGCCACTATACTACTTAGGAAACCCTTTTTCACCGCGTCGTTTATCGGATAGCTTTTGATTCTCTCCGTTATGTTTTCACCAGGGACAAGGATGAAATCCCTCTGATTTATCGGGCTGTCAAGATTAGGGTTATTGATGAAGGGAAAATCGCTTGGGAAAATCTCATTAAAAATCAGCTTCCCCACAGTGGTAATCAGCAGTTTGGGGCCAGGCAAGCGACGCAGCTCTTCACGGCCCAGAAACAGCTTTGGAATATTTATGATGTTAACCGCGATGCGGGCATGCAGTTCAACTATCCCGGAATTATAAGCAAGCAATGCCTCTTCCGGGGAAGAAACTACTCTGCCTTCACCCTTGGCCCCTTCCCGCTCCATCGTCAAATAATAGCAACCCATAACCATGTCTTGGGTCGGAGTTGTGACGGGGCGGCCATCTTTAGGGTTAAGAATATTTTGTGCGGAAAGCATTAAGAGGCGCGCTTCAGCCTGCGCTTCAGCGGAAAGCGGCACGTGTACCGCCATCTGGTCGCCGTCAAAGTCAGCATTATACGCCGTGCAGACGAGCGGATGAATCTGAATCGCCCGTCCTTCCACCAGCACCGGTTCAAAAGCTTGAATACCCAAGCGGTGCAGCGTTGGCGCCCTGTTTAAGAGAACGGGGTGATCGCGAATTACCTCTTCGAGCACATCCCAAACCTCGGGACGAACTTTTTCCACCATCCGTTTGGCACTCTTAATATTATGGGCACATCCATCGCTAACCAACCGTTTCATCACAAAAGGCTTAAACAGCTCTAAAGCCATCTCTTTAGGCAGGCCGCACTGATACAGTTTCAGCTCCGGCCCTACCACGATTACCGAGCGCCCGGAATAGTCAACTCGCTTGCCTAGAAGGTTCTGGCGGAAACGTCCCTGTTTTCCCTTCAGCATATCGGAAAGAGATTTGAGCGGACGATTGCCGGGACCGGTCACGGGACGGCCGCGGCGGCCGTTGTCAATCAGCGCATCGACCGCTTCCTGAAGCATCCTTTTTTCGTTGCGGACGATAATATCGGGCGCACCTAAATCAAGCAGACGCTTTAAGCGGTTATTGCGGTTAATCACACGGCGATAAAGATCGTTTAAGTCGGAGGTGGCAAAGCGGCCTCCGTCCAGTTGCACCATTGGCCGCAGGTCGGGCGGAATCACCGGAATCACATCAAGAACCATCCAGATAGGGAAATTACCTGATTGGCGGAAAGATTCTGCTACTTCCAAGCGCCGCACAGCCCTTATTTTTTTCTGACCGGAGGCGGAACGCAACTCTAAACGCAAATCTTTGACAAGCTTCTCAAGGTTGATTTCAACTAAAAGCTTCTTGACTGCCTCCGCGCCCATTTCGGCACGGAACCCGCGCCCGACCCGAAAGAGATGGTCATATTTCTCCCGGTATTCGCGAAATTCCATTTCCGTGATGAGCTGCTTTTTGACTAAACCTGTGTCGCCGGGGTCAATGACGACGTAGGCAGCAAAGTACAAAATCTTTTCCAGCGCCCTAGGCGACATATCCAGGAGCAAACCCATCCGGCTTGGTATTCCTTTGAAATACCAAATATGGGAGACAGGAGCGGCAAGCTCAATATGCCCCAATCTCTCCCGGCGCACTTTGGCTCGCGTGACTTCCACCCCGCAGCGATCGCAGACAATTCCTTTGTAGCGTACGCGTTTATATTTCCCGCAATGGCATTCCCAGTCTTTCTGCGGCCCAAAAATCTTCTCACAGAAAAGGCCTTCCCGCTCCGGCTTCAACGTCCGATAGTTAATCGTCTCCGGCTTTTTCACCTCGCCGCGAGACCAGGCGCGGATTTGTTCAGGCGACGCCATGCCGATCTTTAAAGCGTAAAAATTACTAACATCCAGCAAGGGCAGTTCCTCCCTTTCTTATACTTTCAAGCCAAAACCAACCGCTCTAATCATCTTCGAAATCTTCCTCGCCGACATCATCGACTTCATAGACACTGCCGCGCTTTCTCCGTCTGCCGAACTCGTAGTCGTCTTCCTCATCAAGAGCAATCTCCAGCTCTGCCAGATCGTCCTCTTCATCAAGAGCGAGGATATCTTCGTCATCATCGCTGATTAGTGAAACTTCTGTCGGCTTTCGCGCGGGAATATCGTCGTCAAACGCTTCTTCGTCGACTAATTCCTCTCCCTCATCCACTTCTTCGTCGATCAGGCTGAGAGAAATATGCCTGTCCTCATCTTCAGTCCCCTCAATGTTCACACCCAGATCGCGAATTTCAGCATCTTCGTCTGTTTCGCGAATTTCCATCTCTCCTACTTCTTCGTCCACAATCTTTACATCCATGCACAGGCTTTGCAATTCCTTCACCAAAACCTTAAACGATTCAGGCACACCCGGTTCGGGGATGTTTTCACCTTTAACGATGGCCTCATAAGTTTTTACCCGACCAATCACATCATCAGATTTAACTGTGAGGATTTCCTGGAGAGTATAGGCGGCGCCATATGCTTCCAGCGCCCAAACCTCCATCTCACCGAAACGCTGTCCGCCAAATTGGGCTTTACCTCCCAGCGGCTGCTGGGTAACAAGCGAATAGGGACCGGTAGAACGGGCGTGGATTTTATCGTCGACCAGATGAGCCAATTTCAACATATAAACATAGCCCACCGTAACCGGATTATCAAACGGCTGCCCGGTGCGTCCATCATAAAGGATTGTTTTGCCCGTCTCCGGCAAGCCTGCCTCCTTGAATGCTTCCATCACGTCAGTTTCCCTGGCGCCATCAAAAACGGGGGAGGCGATATGAATGCCAAGCGTTTTGGCTGCCCAGCCCAAATGGGTCTCTAATATCTGGCCAATATTCATCCTCGACGGAACGCCAAGCGGATTAAGCACAATTTCCACCGGTGTTCCATCCGGCATGAACGGAATATCTTCCTCAGGGAGAATACGCGCAATTACACCTTTATTGCCGTGCCGGCCCGCCATCTTATCACCCTCGGAAATCTTGCGCTTCTGAGCGACATAAGCACGCACCAGCTGGTTCACACCGGGGGGCAGTTCATCCCCCTGTTCCCTGGAAAAGACTTTAACATCAACCACCATGCCAGATTCGCCATGAGGCACACGCAAAGAAGTATCCCGAACCTCCCGCGCCTTTTCACCAAAAATGGCCCGCAAAAGCCGCTCTTCCGCCGTCAGTTCCGTCTCCCCTTTGGGAGTGACTTTCCCAACGAGAATATCGCCGGCGCGAACTTCGGCACCCACGCGAATGATTCCGCGTTCATCCAGATCCTTCAGCGCATCCTCACCCACGTTGGGGATGTCGCGCGTAATTTCTTCCGGTCCAAGCTTTGTATCTCGCGCTTCCGACTCATATTCTTCAATATGGATGGATGTAAAAACATCACCCTGAATCAGCTTTTCACTGAGCAAAATAGCATCCTCGTAGTTATAGCCTTCCCAGGGCATAAAGGCGACCAAAATATTGCGACCCAACGCCATTTCCCCCTGATCGGTGGATGGCCCGTCGGCAATCACTTCTCCGTCAATCACCTGCTGTCCTTTTCTCACAATGGGGCGCTGATTCATACAAGTTCCCTGGTTGGAACGCTTGAATTTCTGCAACGAGTAGACATCACACCCGCGGGGATATCTCTCCAGCGGTTCTCCGGGCAATGCTTCTCCTGTCCGTCCATTGATTAAACGGTTTGGCTCATCTTGGCTTGCAGACCGTCGAATCACAATCGTATCGGCAGAAACATAACGAACTTCACCGCCGCTTTTAGCCTGAACTACCACACCGGAATCCCTGGCAGTTTTGTATTCCATGCCTGTACCAACGAGCGGCGCTTCCGTCCGCAAGAGCGGCACAGCCTGACGCTGCATATTAGCACCCATCAGCGCACGGTTTGCATCGTCATTCTCTAAAAACGGAATCAAAGCAGTAGCGACAGATACTAACTGTTTTGGCGATACATCCATAAAGTCAATGGCAGACGGCTCCCGAACCAAAGTCTCATGCTTGTAACGGCAGGTAATCCGGCTGCTTTGAAAATGGCCTTCGTCATCTAGCAAGGCATTAGCCTGGGCTACGGCATAGTTGTCTTCATCGTCTGCCGTCAAATAAACAATTTCTTCTGTAACACGGCCTTTTTCTTTATCCACCTTTCGATAAGGCGTTTCAATAAAACCGTACTCATTGATCCTGCCAAAGCTGGAAAGAGAACCGATCAAGCCAATGTTTGGTCCCTCCGGCGTCTCAATCGGACACATTCTGCCATAATGTGAATGGTGAACATCTCGAACCTCAAAACCAGCCCGCTCGCGACTCAGTCCGCCGGGGCCGAGAGCAGAAAGCCTCCGTTTATGTGTCAATTCAGCTAATGGATTAGTCTGATCCATAAATTGTGAGAGTTGACTTGAACCGAAAAATTCCTTTATAGAGGCGATTACCGGGCGGATATTAACTAAAGCCTGCGGAGTGATCGCTTCGACGTCCTGGATAGTCATGCGCTCCCGCACAACCCGTTCCATCCGCGACAAGCCAATACGAAACTGGTTTTGCAAAAGCTCGCCCACGCTGCGCAAACGTCGGTTCCCCAAATGGTCAATATCATCCACATTGCCCAGGCCATCAATCAAGTTAAGCAGATAACCAATGGCAGCCACTATATCCGTCTTACTAAGATGCTTAATCGACGGACTAATCTGCTCATTATTGATGATCGTAATTTCCTTGTCGCCAAACTCTACCCTGATACGCTTGACGCCTTTTTCTTCAAAAAAACGCGCCATCTCAAGTGTCACCGTACTGCCTGCGCGAGCCAAAATGTTGCCTTCCTCGTCTGTTACATTCTCCACTAACTTGCGGTGATTGACGCGAGGCACAAAAGACAATTTTTTGTTCACCTTATAGCGGCCGACATGAGCAAAGTCATAACGCTTCGGTTCAAAGAAAAGCGACTCAAACAGCGAACGCGCGTTTTCCACGTTCAACGGTTCGCCCGGCCGCAGACGCTTATAAATTTCCAAAATACCAGACTCAAAAGAATCGGTATGATCCTTCTCCAATGTGGCCAAAATCCGCGGGTCGTGCTCGTAGAGATGCATAATCTCGTTATTGCTGCCATAACCAATTGCGCGCAAAAGCACTGTAGCCGGCACTTTTCTGGTGCGATCCACACGAACATAAAGAACATCATGCACATCTGTCTCAAATTCAAGCCAAGCGCCGCGGTTGGGAATTATTGTACCTGTGTAAAGCATCTTTCCGCTAAAGTCAATCTGACTGTTATAATATACTCCGGGAGAGCGGACCAACTGGCTGACGACGACCCGTTCGGCACCGTTAATAATAAATGTGCCGTTTTCCGTCATCAGCGGAAAATCTCCCATAAACACTTCCTGCTCTTTAACTTCGCCGGTCTCCTTATTTATCAGGCGAACGCGGACACGCAAAGGAACCGAGTATGTGGCATCGCGCTCCTTGCACTCGTCCACGGAATACTTCGGCTCACCGAGAGTGTAACTAATGAACTCCAATACCAGGTTGCCAGTAAAATCCTGAATGGGTGAGATCTCGTCAAACATTTCCTGCAGTCCCTTCCTCAGGAACCACTGGTACGAAGTCTGCTGAACTTCAATTAGATTTGGCAGGTCCAGAACCTCGTCAATACGTGCGTAGGTGCGGCGCTTCCTCGTTCCCGCGTCGATGACTTTGAACATGTCAGGCACTCACTCCCGTTCCTAGGTTTTACCCATAAAGAAAATAACAATACCTTCCTAGAAATATTTGTGTATTGAAATTTTTGGCAGAAAACTATGAGCCCATATTCTATCCCGAAAAACTCTCAATCATACATAAATATAACAAAGAAGGCATTGTTAAGCAATGAACAATATTATCACAATAAATTATATCTGTCAAGAAACTAAAGTTGAAAAGCCAAAAGGCACCCGTCAACGGGCGCCTTTTCCCTTGCAGTGCTGCAAGCACACTACTTAATCTCGACGCTGGCACCGGCTTCTAGCAATTTTGCTTTTAGTGATTCTGCTTCATCTTTGGTGATTTTCTCTTTGACAGCTTTAGGCGCGGTATCAACCAAATCTTTGGCTTCTTTGAGACCCAAGCCGGTCACTTCGCGAACAACTTTAATTACGCCGACTTTTTTGTCGCCGGAAGAGAGCAGAATTACATCAAATTCAGTCTGTTCCTCAACAACAGGAACATCAACGGCAGCAGCGGGCATAGCCATGGCCATGGGAGCAGCGGCAGTCACGCCAAATTCTTCCTCAAAAGTCTTTACCAGTTCGGACAGTTCCAGAACAGTCATCCCTTTGACAATTTCCAATACTTCATTAACTTTAGACATTATTATCTTCCTCCTCATAATTAGCTCAAAATGTTAATTATCAAAGCAGTATACTACGCTTCCGCAACTCTTTTTTCCCTCACAGCGTCCAAAGTACCGACAAACTTGCGCAAGATACCCTGCGCCACGCCGGCGAATCCGGTCATGGGCGCTGCAAACGCACCGGCTACCTGCGCCAGCAGCACGTCCCGCGGCGGCAGCTCAGCCAGGACTTTGATCTGCGGCGGGTCGATCAAGGTTCCCTGCAGGAGACCGCCCTTAATTTCAAGCTTCTCAAAGCTTTTGGCATACTTTGAAAGTATTTTTGCCGGCGCCGCTTGATCGCCAAAGCCGTAGGCAATGGCAGTAGGTCCTGCCAAATAAGTATCAAGAACCTCCAGCCCCAGTTCACGGGTAGCAATACTAGCCAGTGTGTTTTTCACTACCACGTATTTTATGCTCTCTGCACGCAGAGCGCGGCGCAGTTCGGTGACCTGCTCAACATTCAAACCACGGTAATCAGTGACAATCGCCACCTTGGCGTTCTTCAGATCCTCTTTCACTTCGGCCACAACTTGCTTCTTCGTTTCCTTATTTGTGCTCATCATTCCACCTCCTTATCAACCACTCAATCAAGGGTAAAAAATAAAGGTATCCGCATGAGATACGGATACCATCAATCACCAAAAGGCTCTGATGAACTCCGACCTCGGCAGGTGACACAAGTCTTACGCCCCAACGGGCACCGGCTGTCTGCAGTCAATATGAAATTTACGCAAGCGATCTATTTGCTCAGGCGCATGATAACAGCTGCACCCGTTTTTTGCAACCATCAGGCAGTTCGCTCAGTTACTTCGCCTTACCTAGCGCCGCCGCCTTCTGCATGTTGACGCGGACGCCGGGACCCATAGTGGAAGCGACTGTAATAGAGCGGAGATACTGGCCTTTTGCCGCTGCCGGTTTCACTTTCAGCAAAGTCTCAATAACGGTGTAGAAATTTTCCAGCAAACTTTCCACAACAAAAGATACTTTACCGATTGGCACGTGGATAATCCCGTTTTTATCAACGCGGTATTCCACCTTACCGGCCTTAATTTCATTGACGGCTCTCGCCACATCCATGGTAACCGTCCCGGTTTTCGGATTCGGCATCAAGCCTTTCGGGCCAAGAGCACGACCCAGCTTGCCCACCATCCCCATCATATCCGGTGTAGCCACAGCCACATCAAAGCCAAACCAACCGCCTTCAATTTTTGCCACCAAATCTTCCGCTCCGACAAACTCGGCTCCGGCAACCTCTGCTTCTCTCGCTTTCTCACCTTTAGCGAAAACAGCCACAGTTACCGCTTTACCGGTGCCGGCGGGCAGAACTACTGCACCCCTAACCTGCTGATCAGCATGTTTAGGGTTAACTCCCAGCCTAACCGCCAATTCGATTGTGCTGTCAAACTTGGCCACAGCCGTTTGCTTAGCCAGTTCCAGAGCTTCCTTTGGCTCGTAGAACAAACTCCGGTCGATAAGCTTACTTGCCTCAAGATACTTTTTTCCATTTTGCGCCATTTACTTTTCCTCCTTGTGGTGCGAACGAGACGGCAATCTCTCCCACCGTTTAGCTTAACCTTCGATTACTATTCCCATGCTGCGCGCGGTACCTTCCACCATTCTCATAGCGGCAGCCACGTCGTTGGCATTTAAGTCTTCCATTTTCTGCTCTGCTATTTCACGAACCTTGTCACGGGAAAGAGTCGCCACCTTTTCCTTGTTCGGCTTACCGGAAGCCCGCGTCAAGCCGGCTGCTTTCTTTAGAAGTATAGCAGCAGGTGGTGTTTTAGTAATAAAAGAGAAAGAACGATCACTCATGATTGTGATCACAACAGGAATAATCAAGCCGAGCTGCGGCGCAGTCCTCTCGTTAAATTCCTTGCAAAAACCCATAATATTCACACCGTGCTGACCGAGGGCAGGGCCTACGGGCGGAGCGGGGGTAGCTTTACCAGCGGGAATCTGCAGCTTAACCATCCCAATTACTTTACGTGCCATAATTACACCTCCAATCTATGCTAGAGCTTTTCTAACTGAAAAAATTCAAGTTCAACCGGAGTATCCCGGCCAAACATGGCCACAAGAACTTTAACCTTACGTCTGTCCGGCAAAACTTCCTCCACGGAGCCGATAAAGTTTGCAAACGGACCGTCAATCACCCGCACTTTTTCTCCGGCCGCTAAGTCGATTCTCGGTTTAGCCTCCCCTAAGCCCATTTGTTTTAAAATCTGGGCAATTTCAATCGCCGAGAGGGGAATGGGCTTAGAACCGGGACCGACAAAGCCGGTGACCCCCGGCGTGTTGCGCACAACATACCAAGAATCATCCGTAATAATCATTTCCACAAGCACATACCCGGGGAAGACTTTTTTTAATACCGTCTTTTGCTTCCCGTTTTTGACTTCCAGCTCTTTTTCCATAGGAACAAGGACGCGGAAAATCTTATCCTGCATCTCCATAGACTCAACCCGTTTTTCCAAGTTGGTCTTTACTTTATTCTCGTAGCCAGCGTAGGTGTGCACCACATACCAATTTTTACTCATAGGCTAGGGAGTCCCTGCCTCCTTACCTCTGAAGAATGATCCTTAATATTCCGGCAAAACCCGAATCAAGAATCCAGAAAAATACACCAATAAAAAAGATGGCCATCAGGACCATAGATGTAAAGAGAGTCAATTCACGGCGGTTGGGCCAATGAACCTTTCTTAATTCCTGCCTGACATCTTTGAAGTGCTTAGTTAAAGCCTTTACGTTTTCGGACATGCTCTCACATCCTTAAAATAAGTAAATAAACGCACTTACTTCGTTTCTTTATGAGCGGTATGTTTCTTGCAGAAAGAGCAGAATTTGTTCAGCTCAATCCGATCCGGTGTGGTGCGTTTGTTTTTCGTCGTAATGTAATTCCGCCTCTTGCATTCACCACATGCCATCGTGATCTTCACGCGCATATCTCACACCCCCTAAAAACAGCGTGTTCAGCTTATCAGTGAGTTTGCACCGCAAATCTATTACTTATCCCCAGAGACTGGCTCACGATTTCACTTTTACAAATTTAACACACTTCATGCACTATTGTCAAACTTTTTGTAGGCTCAGCGGCGGGAGAAAAAGCACCGCTGCTTACGGTGCTTTTCTTTGCCTGCTTTGGACAAAGGACTATTTCAAGATGCTGGTAACAACTGCTTACGGTGCTTTTCTTTGCCTGCTTTGGACAAAGGACTATTTCAAGATGCTGGTAACAACGCCGGCGCCCACAGTGCGGCCGCCCTCGCGGATCGCAAAGCGCAAACCTTCTTCAAGGGCGATGGGAGTAATCAGCTCAATCATCATCTGCACATTATCTCCCGGCATAATCATTTCCACGCCTTCAGGCAGAGTCGTTACGCCGGTTACATCGGTAGTGCGCAAGTAAAACTGCGGACGGTACCCTTGGAAAAACGGGGTGTGACGGCCGCCTTCCTCTTTCTTCAGCACGTACACCTCAGCCATAAACTTGGTATGCGGCTTGATCGAATTCGGCTTGGCAAGTACCTGGCCGCGCTCGATTTC
>JAGXTL010000077.1 GCA_018333635.1 Dethiobacter sp. | reverse complement strand
TGTTAGGGAGAGGGCTAGGGTGTGAGTGTTAGGGAGAGGGCTAGGGTGTGAGTGTTAGGGAGAGGGCTAGGGTGTGAGTGTTAGGGAGAGGGCTAGGGTTAGGGTGAGGGTGAGGGGATGCTTACGGCTTTACGGTGGTGCGCAGGCTTTAGCGCTTCGAGTTATAAACCAAGATATTCCTGAATGGTAATATGGTTCACGCTGCCCCCTTTTTTTAGTGTCTCCATGACATGCAGGATTGCTTTAGAAGTGTCCAGGGAGGTGAGGCAGGGAATGTTTAACTCCACAGCGGCTCGGCGGATACGGAAACCGTCACGTTGCGGGGTTTTTCCTTTAGTTAGGGTATTGAAGACGACATCTGCTTTGCCGCCGCGAATCATGTCAACTACGTGGGGAGAACCTTCAGCAATTTTGTTTACCCTGATTACCTCGCAGCCTGCTTCTGCCAGTGCGGCGGCAGTACCGTTTGTGGCATAGAGGGTGAAGCCCAGGGCGGCAAATTGCTTCAGAATGGGAATGGCTTCTTGCTTATCTTTTTCTGCGACAGTCGCTAGAATATTGCCGGTAGGAGGAATGTAGAGGTTGGCTGCCAGCAATGCCTTATACAGCGCGCGCGGCAGGTCGCTGTCAATTCCCATTACTTCACCGGTAGATTTCATTTCCGGCCCGAGAGATGTTTCCAGGTCCGCCAGCTTGGCGAAGGAGAAGACAGGCGCTTTAACGGCGACAAAGGGCATATCTGGTTGAAGACCGCTCTCATAGCCCATCTCAGAGAGTTTTTTGCCGAGGGCACAACGTGTTGCCAGTTGAATCATGGGGATACCGGTTACTTTGGACAAAAAGGGGACGGTGCGCGATGAGCGGGGGTTGACTTCCAGGACGTAGAGCTTATCTTCAAAGAGGACATATTGGATATTGATAATCCCTTTTACTTTCAGCGCACGAGCCAAGGAGGTGGTGTATTCAACCAAGAGGGCTTTCTGCTCGGCAGTGAGCGACTGGGGCGGGTAGACAGCAATGCTGTCGCCGGAATGAACGCCGGCCCGTTCGATATGCTCCATGATTCCCGGGATCAGCACGTCCACGCCGTCTGAAATGGCATCAACTTCCAGTTCTGTGCCCAGCAGATATTTGTCCACCAGAACAGGGTGGCGCGGTGAAACTTTCACGGCGCTGTTCATATATTCCATAAGTTCTGTATCGGAATAGACTATCTCCATCGCTCTGCCGCCAAGCACATAAGAGGGTCGTACGACGACCGGATAACCGATTGCGCGGGCCGCGGGCAGAGCGTCGGCAGCAGACTTGACGGAACGGCCGGATGGCCGGGGAATATTTAGCTGGCTGAGGAGCAAATCAAATTTGTCTCGGTCTTCAGCGCGGTCAATATCTTCCACCGCAGTGCCGATAATGGGAATACCGGCATGGTGCAGGGGTTCAGCCAGGTTGATGGCAGTCTGGCCGCCAAATTGGACGATAACGCCTTCAGGTTTTTCCTGGTCAAGAATGTTGAGCACATCTTCCACCTGGAGAGGTTCAAAATAGAGGCGGTCCGCCGTGTCAAAATCGGTGGAGACGGTTTCCGGGTTATTATTAATGATGATCGTTTCAAAATTTTCCTCTTGCAAAGCCCAGACTGAATGGACCGAGCAGTAGTCAAATTCAATGCCCTGACCAATCCGGATCGGGCCGGAGCCGAGCACGACAATTTTTTGCCTGCTGGTGGGTGCAGCTTCGTTTTCGCAGCCATACGTTGAGTAGAAGTATGGCGTGTCAGCCGCAAACTCCGCGGCGCAGGTATCGACCATCTTGTAAACCGGCAGCACGCCTGCTGCCTTCCGAGCGGTTCGCACTGCTGTTTCGGTAGACTGCAGCAAATAGGCGATCGTTTCGTCGGCAAAGCCCATTTCCTTTGCGGCCAGCCAGAGATTGCGGGGCAGCAGGCTTGCTTCCTGCCCCGCATAGGCGGCGATTTTCTTTTCCATGTCTGTGATATTTTTAATTTTTTGGCTGAAGAACGGGTCGATACGGGAAATGCGATAGATTTCTGCTGTGCTGATGCCGCGGCGCAGCGCTTCCGCTAAGGCAAAGAGGCGCTCATCATTAGGACGTGAGATATATTCTTTGAGCTCTGTTATGCTAAGCGCCTGAATATTTTCCAGATGCAAGCTGTGGACACCTATTTCCAAGGAGCGTACCGCTTTTAAGATGGCCGCCTCCAGGTTTCTGTCGATGGCCATGACTTCGCCTGTGGCTTTCATTTGTGTTCCCAGTGAGCGTTGAGCGAGGGCAAATTTATCAAATGGCCAGCGGGGCACTTTAATTACCACATAGTCTATGGTTGGCTCAAAGCACGCCGAGGTTTTCTGCGTCACCGCGTTTTGAATTTCATCGAGTGTCAGTCCAATGGCTATTTTTGTCGCTACTTTGGCGATGGGATAGCCGGTCGCTTTGGAAGCCAAGGCGGATGAGCGGGAAACGCGCGGGTTTACCTCAATGACAACATAGTTGAAGCTGTTGGTGTCAAGAGCAAACTGAATATTGCAGCCGCCTTCGATTCCAAGGGCGCGAATGATTTTCAGCGAGGCACTGCGCAGCATCTGAAACTCTTGGTCGGTCAGTGTCTGGGCGGGAGCCACCACGATTGAATCCCCGGTATGGACGCCGACCGGGTCGATATTTTCCATACTGCAGATGGTGATGCAATTATCGTTGCCATCCCGCATAACTTCAAATTCGATCTCCTTCCAGCCGGCCACGCTTTCCTCCACAAGAATTTGCGAGATGGGGCTGGCTTTTAAGCCGCGTTGAGCTGTGATCCGCAATTCTTCCTCATTGTTCGCGAAGCCGCCGCCGGTGCCGCCCATGGTGTAGGCAGGGCGGACCACAACGGGATAGCCTGTTCCGTGGGCGAAGGTAAGGGCATCGGCTACTGTGGAAACAATGGCAGATGCAGGGATAGGCTCGCCCAACTGTTTCATGGTTTGCTTAAAATGGTCTCTGTCTTCGGCGCGGATAATGGCGGCAAGAGGGGTGCCCAGCAGCTTGACACCATATTTTTCTAAGACGCCCTGTTCAGCTAAATCTTTGCCGGCGTTTAGGCCAACCTGTCCGCCCAGTGTGGGCAGGAGGCCATCCGGACGTTCTTTGGCGATGATTTCCGTCAGTGTGGAGATTTGCAGCGGTTCAATATAAACTCTGTCCGCGATATTGGTATCTGTCATAATGGTGGCCGGGTTGCTGTTAACGAGAACGACCTCAATGCCTTCTTCTTTTAGGGCACGGCAAGCCTGTGTCCCCGCATAGTCGAATTCGGCTGCTTGACCGATGATAATGGGGCCGGAGCCGATAACCATCACTTTTTTAATATCTCGATATTTGGGCATATTGTTACCTCCTTTTTTGCGGTTAAGCTTCTATCAGCGAAAGAAAGCGTTGAAAGATATGCGCTGAGTCACTGGGGCCGGGAAATGCCTCGGGGTGATACTGGACGCTGAAAATGGGCAGGGTATTGTGCTTGATGCCTTCCACCGTCCAGTCATGCAGGTTGCGGTGGGTGACAGAAATATCTAAGCCTACCAGTGTTTTTTCATCAATGGCGTAACCGTGATTTTGGGATGTGATTTGCACTTTCGTGCTTTCCAGATCTTTGACCGGTTGGTTTGCGCCGCGATGGCCGAATTTAAGTTTATAGGTGTCTGCGCCCAAGGCAAGAGCGAGAATCTGGTGGCCGAGACAGATGCCAAAGAGCGGCAGCTTGCCGATGAGGTTTTTGGTGGTTTCAAGAGGCTGTTTAGCATCTTTTGGGTCTCCGGGACCATTGGAGAGCAGCAGGGCGCCGGGTTTTAAGGCAAGAATTTCTGCGGCGGAAGTCATCGCTGGGACAACCACTACTTCACAACCGGCCTTGCTGAGATTTTTAACGATGCTTTGCTTTAAGCCGAGATCTAAGACGACTACCCGGGGACCGCCGGCAGCAATCGTATAGCGCTCAGGGGTGGTTACTTCATTTAACAGATTTTGCCCGGAGATGGACAACGCTCTGCCGGCTCTCTGCACCAGTTCCCGATCGTCGGTATCCTCTGTGGAAATAACGCCGCGCATAGTGCCAGACTGCCGGATAATTCTGGTCAAGGCCCGGGTATCAATCCCGGCAAGGGCCAGGATGTTATGCCGTTGCAGATATGCGGACAGGGACTCGGTGGTCCGCCAGTTATTTGAATGGCTGCAGGCTTCCCTTACGACAAAGCCGCGCAGAAACGGCTGCCTTGACTCAAAATCGTCAGGGTTAATGCCATAGTTGCCAATTAACGGATAGGTCATCGTCAAAATTTGGCCACAGTACGAAGGGTCTGTTAAAATTTCCTGATAGCCGGTCATGGCAGTGTTAAATATTACCTCGCCTTCACAACTGCCGCTGGCGCCGAAGCCCTCGCCATAAAATATTTCGCCGTTTTCCAGAGCTAAACGAGTAAACATGTTTACTTCCCTCCTGTTCAAATCCCCGCTGCCTCCCCAGTTGTTCCCCTCTCCCCCTGGGAGAGGGCTAGGGTGAGGGCAGACCCAAGGTTAAAGAATTATTTTTATTTTGCTGATGATGCCTTAGGCGGTATGGATGTTATCACAATGAAAAAAGCTAACCCAGCAGCTAAATAGCAGCCGCTTTGGTTAGCCAGGTTTCAGATTAAAGTTGTACACGTTAAAGTTGTTCACGGCAAAGCCTCCTTTTTAGCCTCTCAGGACTAAGTTAAAGGTGCTTACGTTTTTTTTATTCTATCAACTGTTGAATGCCTTGTCAAGGTCATGAAATGCGCTTTGTGAAATGCGCTGCCCTGCCCTCACCCTAGCCCTCACCCTAGCCCTCACCCTAGCCCTCACCCTAGCCCTCACCCTAGCCCTCACCCTAGCCCTCTCCCAGGGGGAGAGGGGAAAAGGTGGAGGGGGGAGAGGGGGTTTACGCAAAGTTTTTCTTGTTGGAAAAAATAGTTCCATGATATAATGGTTTGGGTCAAAGGAGCGTTATCTTTTTCAACGCTCGCAAAATCAGCAGAGGGGGATTATTGATGCAGTTAAGATTTAGATGGTTGGCATTAGCTCTTGTCTTTGTTTTTGCACTTACTACTTTAGTTGGTTGTGGCGGTGGGAGCGCAACTCCCGGTCCCGCTGACGGTCAGAACCAGCCGCCGGCAATGGAACAGTTGGTAATGGGTACTAACGCTGAGTTTCCTCCGTTTGAATTTTTAAACGAAAACAACGAGTACGATGGTTTCGATATTGACCTGGCAAAGGAAATTGCCGCTATCCTCGGCAAGGAATTAGTAATCCAGGATATGGCGTTTGACGCCTTGATTCCCGCGCTGCAGGCCGGCCGCTTAGATATGGTGGTTGCCGCCATGACAATCCGGGATGATCGTCGTGAACAAGTTGCCTTTTCTGAGCCATATTACAATGCCGGACAGGTAATTGCGGTTAGGGCTGACAATGTTGATATTCAAGGTATTGAGGATCTGGCGGAAGGCAGGAAAATTGGCGTTCAGCTTGGCACAACCGGTGACTTTAAGGCGCAGGAAATTACTGCAAGTGAAAACATTATTCGTTTTCAGCAAATCGGCTTGGTTTTTGAGGAGCTGGCCACCGGGCGGATTGATGCGATTATCATTGATGTTCCTGTAGCGCAACGCTACATTGAGATGAGAGAAGGCTTTAAGATTGTGGGCGAAACGCTGACTGAGGAGTTTTTCGGCATCGCCATCAACAAAGAAAATCCTGAGCTGTTGGCAGACGTAAATGAGGCGCTGGCAGAGATTAAGGCAAGCGGAAAGTACGACGAGCTGATCAGTAAGTGGTTTGAGTAATCTCTTGCCTGATTAAAAGCAAAGCGAACTTTCGCTTTGCTTTTTCTTCGGCTATTAAGACTGTCTTCGCAAAGAAGGGAGCCGGAAAAATTGCAAGGTCTAGAATTTTCCATAGTGCTGCAAAACTGGCGTTACCTTTTTGATGGCGCCGTTATCACGGTGCAGGTTTCAGCATTTGCGGTGGCTGCGGGCCTGATTATCGGCTCTGTCGTTGGTCTTGCCAGAGTTTCAACAGTTAGGCTGGTGCGGGCTGTTGCCTCGGTCTACGTGGAATTTATCAGAGGAACGCCGTTGCTTGTGCAAATCTTGCTTATCTGGTTTGGCTTGCCATCGCTTGGGATTCGTATTGAAAGCCGATTTGTAGGCGGAGTGATTGCCCTTTCGATTAACAGCGGCGCTTATGTGGCTGAAATTGTCCGTTCCGGTATTCAGTCAATAGATAAAGGGCAAATGGAAGCAGCGCGCTCTCTGGGAATGAATTACACTTCCGCCATGCGGTTTGTTATTTTACCGCAGGCTTTCAGGAGGATCATTCCGCCTTTGGTCAACGAATTTATTATGCTGATTAAAGATTCTTCTTTGCTTGCTTTTATCGGCATGATGGAGTTGACTAAGCGCGCCCAAAATATACAGGCCAGAACATTTAACTATTTTGAACTCTATCTTGCTATTGCCGTCATTTACTTTATGATAACCTTCGCCTTATCGAAAGTGGCAGGGTATATAGAAGGGAGGACGCGCATTCATGATTAGAGTTGTCGATCTGCACAAACGTTTCGGCAGTCTGGAAGTGTTGCGCGGAATCTCTACGGAAATCCCACGCGGCGAAGTAGTCGTTGTCATCGGTGCCAGCGGTTCCGGCAAGAGCACTTTTCTGCGCTGCTTAAATTTGCTGGAACTGCCCCAGCAGGGTGAGATTTATTTAGATGAGCTGCAGATTCTTGCTAAAAATACGGATATTAACGAAGTGCGTCAGAACGTGGGGATGGTTTTCCAGCAGTTTAACCTGTTTCCGCATATGTCTGTACTGCAAAACATTATGCTTTCCCCGGTACGGGTGAAGCGGGAAAGCCTACGTGCGGCAAGAGAGCAGGGGTTGGAATTGTTGCGCAAAGTCGGTCTGTCTGAAAAGGCAGAAGCATTTCCTAAACAGCTTTCCGGCGGGCAGCAACAACGTGTTGCCATTGCCCGCGCACTGGCCATGCAGCCGAAAGTGATGCTTTTCGACGAGCCCACATCGGCGTTAGATCCGGAAATGATTAAAGAAGTGCTGCTGGTCATGAAGCAACTGGCCGAGGAAGGCATGACTATGGTGGTAGTAACGCATGAAATGGGCTTTGCTAAAGAGGTAGCCGATCGTGTGATTTTCATCGACGAAGGGCTGATTGTGGAGGAAGGGCTGCCGCAGGAGATCTTTAATAACCCAAAACAAGAGCGGACAAAGACTTTTCTTAGTAAAATTTTGTAGGCTGTCATGCTGTTAGTATAGACAATGCCCTCACCCTAACCCTCTCCCAGGGGGAGAGGGAATAGCTTAAATCTAGCTCTTTTCCAGGGGGAGAGGGAATAGCTTAAATCTAGCTCTTTTCCAGGGGGAGAGGGAATAGCCCAAGCCTTACCCTCTCCCTCTGGGAGAGGGTGGAGCGCAGCGAGGGTGAGGGGAAGTATCAGAAGTGTAGAAAGCGGCACATAAAAAAGCCCGCAATGAGCGGGCTTTTTTATGTGCCGCTGCAGAATGCTTATTCAGCCAGGCTGTCTTTTACGCGCATCAGACGGGCGCGCGCTTCGGTTGCAGTTGTGGATACGACCGGATTGCTGACCAGCTTTTGCATGATACCGGGATCAAGGAAGGACACGGTTACCATGCCGTCCTCTTCCTCACGCACGACGACGTTGCATGGTAGCAGCAAGCCGATATCCGGTTCGGCGGTGATTGCCTGGTGCGCCAGCACTGGATTACAGGCGCCAAGAATGCGGTAAGGACGGAGGTCGGCATTCAATTTAGCTTTCATGGTCGCCTGTACGTCGATATCGGTCAATACCCCAAAGCCTTCTGTTTTTAGTGCGGTGGTAACCTTTTCTAGCGCTAGGTTAAAGGGACCGCTGATTTTAGCACAAAATCCGTATTCACTCATAGGATTTTTCCTCCTCTATGAAAGATGGAAAACGCCAAGTGTGGTTATCTTTTGAAACTCTCTGTCAAAGACATCGACTAAATCAAGATTCAGCAGATGGCAGACAGCGGCTAGGTAAAAGAGGTGATTGCCCAGCTCTTCTTCAACTGTTTCTCGGCACGGTTCGCATAACTCCCCTTTAACGTGGGAGTCCATATATTGTTTGCACTCTTTTAAATCAATTTCCGGCGGGCAGGATTGCCTGGATGCGCAAACCGAAAGACAACCACAGTTAGTCACAGCCTTAACTATGGCACGGTTTGCCCGACTGCCTGACTGCTGAAACTTTGACAGGCTGTCTAAGATGCTACGGTGGCGGACCAGTAATTCGGAAACCTTGTTTTGAAACTGGTCTACTACATCATCTTTCACTGTAATCCCCCTCTTAAGCTGCTGATTCATCTTGCATCAATTACAATTATAATGACATCAACAAAAGGTTGTCAATGTGTGCTTGAAAAATTATATTCCCTTGTGTCAAGGGGACGGGGTTGCTGACACACTTTTTTTGGAGCGTTGACAAGGGTATGCAATTATGATAAAATAACGTTTTTGTTTGACAGCTTGGCCCTTCTGTGCTAGAATAGTTATGTAGGTCAACCTGGGAGGGCTGCCGATGTTTAATATTGGTGATAAAGTGGTGTACCCCATGCACGGCGCCGGAGTGATCGAGGCCATTGAAGAAAAAGAAATCCTGGGGGCATGGAAGAAGTATTACATCATGAATATCCCCATCGGGGATATGAAGGTTATGATCCCCCTCGACAACGTGGACCAGGTTGGTTTGCGTGAAGTTATTGACGGTGAGGGCGTAGAGCAGGTTTTCAGTATTTTAAGAGATAATCATAGTAAAATGTCTACCAATTGGAACAGACGCTATCGCGCAAACATGGAGAAGATCAAAAGCGGAGATATTTTTAAGGTTGCCGAAGTAGTGAGAAATCTGGCGTTGCGTGAACAGGAAAAGGGTTTGTCAACCGGTGAGCGAAAAATGCTGGATAGTGCGCGGCAAATTCTTGTGTCGGAACTAATTTTAGCGAAAAATATTAGTGAACAGGATATGGATGAAATTCTAAGACAATTTTTTACGGCATCATAGGCATGGTGCCTTTTTTTATTTATTCTAACATATTTGTCTTTACCGAAAACCAGCGCATCATATTCCTTGAAAATGGTAAGAGCTATAAGCTATAATGGAGACTAAGGAGGTGAAGGGGTTGTTGCAGAGAATTTTTAGATTTGTTTCATTGTTGGCTGGTTTTGCCATCGGGTATCAGTTAGTGGGTTGGAGCTTCGACGCGATCTTGGCATTTACCGATGTGGCAGTAACGGTTGCTGCGGAAATTGGTGTAGCCATTTTTGGGGGTTCGGTTTTTGGTATTATTTTTTATCTCTTTACCCCATGGCTGCTTGGCAAGGTCAGCACCGTCAACGGCTGGATGGAAGCAGCTTTGAGGGCGATTCCTACGCAAGATATAGCTGTCGGTGTAATCGGGCTGGTTATTGGCTTGTTGATTGGTTCTTTGCTCAGTTTGTCGCTGTATAGAATCCCGTTGGTGGGTATCTATCTGTCTTTGGCGCTGACTCTCTTTGGCGGCTATTTGGGAACGAGCCTCATGCTAAACAGGAAAGATGAGATGACTTTTCTGACCAATTTGTTCACACGGCATGGCAAGGGCGCAGAGCGGGGCAATTATCGCAGCGCCAAGATTTTAGACACCAGCGTGATTATCGACGGGCGCATCGTCGATATTACCGGCAGCGGTTTTATTGAGGGTGTAATCATTATTCCAAGCTTTGTGCTGGAAGAGCTGCGACATATCGCAGATTCATCGGATACGTTGAAGCGGAATCGCGGACGCAGAGGGCTGGATATCCTAAACAAGATGCAGAAGGAGTCTCCCGTTCCCATACAAATTACGGAGCAAAATTTTGATGACATTCCTGAGGTAGACAGTAAGTTGGTTAAGCTCGCTAAGCTGTTGAAGGGTAAAATCGTTACTAATGATTATAACCTAAACAAAGTTTGCGAACTTCAGGGAGTGCCCGTCCTGAATATCAATGAACTGGCTAACGCGGTAAAGCCTATTGTCTTGCCTGGCGAAGAAATGGTGGCACAGATCATGAAGGACGGTAAGGAGCAAGGTCAGGGTGTGGCCTATTTAGATGACGGCACGATGATCGTTGTTGAAGGCGGCAGGCGTTTTATCGGGGATAGCATCGAGGTAATCGTGACCAGTGTGCTGCAGACTGCTGCCGGACGGATGATTTTTGCAAAACCAAAGTTGGAAAAGGCTTCAGGAGTGCGGTAATGAGAGCAGCTGTGATTATCCCTGCCGCGGGACGCGGTCTGCGCATGGGGAAAAATATCAATAAACAGTATCTGCCTCTATGCGGAAAACCGTTGCTTGCCCATACTCTCGGCGCCTGTATAGACTCGCAATTTTTCTTTGCTATAATCGTGGTGGTAACTCCCGGTGAAGAAGATTTTTTTCGCCGGGATGTTCTTTTGCCCTGGCTGCCGCAAGATAAAATTACGATTGTAACCGGCGGCACAGAAAGGCAGGATTCGGTTTACAAAGGGTTGCAGGCGCTCGCTGCCGACACAGATTTGGTTTGTATTCATGACGGGGCTCGTCCGCTCGTTAGCGCATCCTTGTTTTATAATTGCCTTAGTGAAGCAGAGCAGCATGGTGCGGCCATTACAGCTGTACCGGTTAAAGATACAATAAAAATAGTGGCAGCTAATCAAGTGATTAGCACGCCACCGCGTGATACTCTCTGGGCTGTGCAGACGCCTCAGGCCTTCCGTTTTGACTTATTGCTTAATGTTCATCGGCGGGCATCTAGTGAAAATTTTTATGCGACAGACGATGCCGCCTTGCTTGAACGCTACGGATATGCAGTTCGCGTAGTAGCTGGCGATTATGAAAATATTAAAGTCACCACACCGGAAGATCTGGTAGTAGCTGAAACATTGATAAGGGGGAGGCAGCATGCGGATTGGGATAGGTTATGATGTGCACAGGTTGGTGTCAGGCCGGCCGCTCATCTTAGGCGGCGTGTCAGTGCCGTACCAGCGGGGGTTGCTTGGCCACTCAGATGCTGATGTGCTGGTGCATGCCGTGATGGATGCGATGCTGGGCGCTTTGGCTCTGGGTGATCTCGGCAAACACTTTCCTGACACGGAAGCGGCCTATAAAGATATTTCCAGTCTGAAGCTTCTGGAACGCGTCAAAACACTTTGTTTAGGCAAGGGATATAAGGTAGCTAATATTGATGCTGTGATTATTGCGGAGCGCCCTAAGCTTGCTCCCTATGTTCAGGCGATGCGGGAAAATATTGCGGCTGTTTTAGCCGTTTCTGCGGAACTGGTCAGCGTCAAGGCGACTACAACAGAAGGGCTGGGTTTCTGCGGCAGCGGTGAAGGGGTGGCTGCTCAAGCCGTTATCCTTTTAATGCCGGCATAAACGAGGAGCGCGAATGCGAGTTAGTCATTATCTGGGATCTGAGTAAGTTCTGCCAGCCAGGGAGCGGCAGAGTTATCGCTTGGGGCGCGCCAGTCGCCTCGCGGGGAAAGCGAGCCGCCTGAGCCTACTTTGGGGCCGTTTGGCATCACGGAGCGCTTAAACTGACTTAAAGAGTAGAAGCGCTTGCAGAAAACGCCGAGCCAGTGTTTAATCTCGCCGATGGTGTACTGACGGCGTTTTTCGGCGGGGATGTCCGGCCAGTCGCCTAGCTCCTTGTCGCGCCAGGCGTTATAGGCTAAGAATGCTACCTTGCTTGGGCGGTAGCCAAAGCGCGTTGTGTAATAGATGTTAAAATCCTGGAGCTCGTAGGGGCCGATAAACTCTTCAGTCAGTTGCGCCGGTTGAGAAGAGTTGTTTTCGCCGGGGACTAGCTCCGGGCTTATTTCAGTATCTAAAATAGCTTGGAGCACTTCTTTTGTTTGCTGATCCACATGGTCTGAAGCAGCCTGCCAGCGCAGCAAATATTGAATGAGTGTCTTTGGCACGCTGGCGTTGACGTTATAATGGGACATATGGTCACCCACGCCGTATGTTGACCAACCAAGGGCAATCTCCGAAAGATCCCCGGTGCCGAGTACTAAACCGTTATGCAGATTGGCCAAACGAAAGAGAGTGGAAGTGCGCTGTCCGGCCTGAACATTCTCGTAGGTTACATCATAGCTGTCACTGCCGCCGGCTGCTGGGTGACAAATATCTTCCAGCATGCGTTGGCAGCTTTCCCGGATATCGAGCTCCCGGCCTTGAACGCCAAGAGCTGTAATGAGCTGCCAGGCATTCGTTTTCGTGCGCTCTGACGTGGCAAAACCCGGCATGGTGTAGGCACGGATCCGCTCCCGTGGCCAGCCCAGCAGATCAACTGCTTTTACGGCTACAGTCAGCGCCTGGGTAGAGTCCAGGCCGCCGGAGATGCCCACAATAATGTTTTGCAGGCCGGTGGTTTGCAAGCGCTTGATTAAGCCGTGGACTTGAATGTTATAAGCTTCGTAACAGCGCAGATCTCTATCTTCAAAGCTGCTGGGGACGTAAGGAAAGCGAGAGTATTGTCGGCTGAGCAGCAGGCGCTCCTCCGGCATCTTGACTTCACAGGCAACGGTGCGAAAGCGTTGCCGTAATTTTTGGGCATTTTCCGCAAACGTGTTTTGGCGCATCCGCTCCTGTCTCAGTCTGTCTAGGTCAATTTCTGCCAGGATGAGCCGCGCATTCAAATCAAAACGGGTGGATTCTGCCAGACAATGGCCGTTTTCAAAAATTAAGGCATGTCCGTCCCAGGCCAAATCGGTTGTCGATTCACCGGGGCCTGCGGCGGAGTACAGATAGGCGGCAAGACAGCGGGCAGACTGATTGGCCACAAGGTTGCGGCGGTAATTTGCCTTGCCTACTGTTATATTGGAAGCCGACAAGTTTGCGATTACGGTGGCTCCGGCCAGTGTTGAAAAACTGGAAGGAGGCACAGGAACCCAGAGGTCTTCGCAGATTTCCAAGGCAAAAACCATGCCTGGGATATTGGTCGCCTGAAAAAGCAGGTCTGTACCGAAGGGGATTTCCTGCCGGCCGCAGTAAGCGATAGTTTGCCTGCTTGCGGCGTCGGCAGTTCTAAACTGACGCGCTTCATAAAATTCACTGTAGTTTGGCAAGTATGTTTTGGGGACAATGCCGAGAATCTGGCCGCGGTGTAATACCAGGCCACAGTTGTAGAGCAGTGAATCCACCGCTATGGGGGCGCCTACGACCAGGATAGTATTCAGGGCTCTTGTCTCATGAAGCAGGCGGGCAAGCTCTGCTTCTGTAGCTTCCAGCAAGGCCTGTTGATGAAAGAGGTCCTCATTGCTGTAGGCAGAGATGCCCAGTTCGGGAAACAAAGTCAGAACGGCATTTTGCTCTGCGGCTTCTCTTGCAAGTTCAATAGTCTGGTTAACATTAAATGCGGGGTCAGCCACTCGTACTGCGGAAATGGCTGCGGCAACACGGATAAAGCCATGTTTATAGAAATTAAAAAAGTTTTTCATTCGCTTTCCTCCTGTGGCGGCAGATGGATTAGCTTTTATTATATCATATCGAACGCGAGCTTGCTGCGGACAGTTTTTTTTGGTAGTATAATCTGACAGTAAAACTCAAAAATTGTGATGATGCGGGAGGTAAGGTTATGGCGAAGATAAGGGTAAGATTTGCTCCAAGCCCGACAGGACCTTTACATATCGGCGGTGCTAGATCTGCTTTATTTAACTGGTTGTTTGCCAGACGCTACGGCGGAGAGTTGATTGTGCGCATCGAAGATACAGATCTTGAGCGCTCCACGCCGGAATATGAGGAGCAGATTTTGGCGGCTCTCCGCTGGCTTGGCTTGGATTGGGATGAAGGGATTGGGGTCGGCGGGGATAATGGGCCTTATCGGCAACAAGAACGGCTTCAGATCTACAATCCTTACACGCAGAAGTTGCTCGAAACGGGACAGGCTTATTATTGCTACTGCAGCGAAGATGAACTGGAAGCCGAGCGGCAGGCTTTAATTGCCGCAGGCCAATTACCCCGCTACCTGGGCAAGTGCCGCAACCTTTCCGAGAGGGAAAAGGAAGAAAGGCAGCTTTTGCCTGATAAACCTGTTGTGCGTTTTCGTGTGCCGGAGGGACGTCTGGTGGTGGTCGATGATTTGATTCGCGGCCGGGTGGAATTTGAGAGCGACGGGATTGGCGATTATATTATTGTAAAGTCGGACGGAATTCCGGTATATAATTTTGCGGTCGTGTTAGACGATGCGCTGATGGGAATTACTCATGTCCTGCGCGGTGAAGAACATCTCTCCAATACGCCTCGTCAGCTTTTACTTTATGAGGCGTTGAATTTTCCGGAGCCCAAGTTTGCCCATATTTCCTTGATTCTTGGGGAAGACCGTTCGAAAATGAGCAAACGCCACGGTTCCACCTCGCTGGAGCAGTATCGTCAGGATGGATACCTGCCGAATGCGTTAGCTAATTTTCTGGCGCTGCTGGGCTGGTCACCGGAGGGGGAGGAAGAGATTTTTTCTCTGGCCGAGCTGGTGGCGAGATTTTCGCTGGAGCGGGTTGCTAAAAGTCCGGCTGTCTTTAATTTGGAAAAATTGAAGTGGATGAATTTTCACTACATAAAGGAAATGCCACTCGAGCAGTTAACGGCACGCTGCATCCCTTATTTGCTAAAAGCGGGTTTGCTTGATGAAAGAGAGGCGACGGAGCGTCTTGATTGGCTCCAAAGTGTTATCGCCACGGCAAGAGACGGTTTGCACTATTTGGCAGAGGCACCGGCGTTGGTGAAAGTTTTCTTTGGAGATACTGTGGAGCCGGCTGAGGGTGATGATGAGGCAAAAGAAGTGCTGGCGCTCGAGACTTCGCCGGCAGTAATTCGGAGATTGCGTGAGAAGGCGCTGGAGACGGACGACTGGGACGGCGAAAAAGTGCGGCAGATTTTAAAAGATTTAGGCAAAGAGCTTAACGTGAAAGGAAAGGCTCTTTTTATGACAGTCAGGGCAGCCGTCTCCGGCCAGTCGCAGGGGCGGGACTTAATCGCTATCCTGACTCTGCTGGGGCCGGCTGTTGTCGCGCGGCGCCTCGGAGACAGTTTGCGCAAAGCTGGGGAGTTGAACAACTGTTCCCCTGTTGACACAAGTCTCTGAGACTTCTATAATAAGGATAATTCGAACAACTTAAAATCTTAAAAGCGATGATGGGGAAGAGTAGGGTTGAGGATACCGGCAGAGAAGAGCCTCCGCGGCTGGAAGAGGCTTTCGGTTGTGAAACCTGAAGTGCGCCCTTGAGTATGCCTTCTGAAGCAAAGTAGGAAGGCACGGTACGGCCGTTATCCGTCTTGAGTGGGGCATTTTATGCCCAAGCAGGGTGGAACCGCGGGAAACCGTCTCTGAGGGGACGGTTATTTTTATTTCTAATAGCAGGGGAGTGGAGTGATGAACTGGTTAAAGAAAGAAATCAGTGCCATCTTTGAGCGGGACCCGGCCGCCAAGAGTTTTTGGGAAGTTGTCCTTTGTTATCCCGGACTTCACGCCATCTTGCTGTACCGTTTAGCGCATTCTTTGCATAAGCGGGGGCTGATTCTCTTGCCGCGGGTTATTTCCCAAATTGCCCGGCTGGTGAGTGGGGTGGAAATTCATCCCGGCGCAAAAATCGGAGACGGGGTGTTTATTGACCATGGTATGGGAGTGGTAATCGGCGAAACGGCAGAAGTGGGAGATAATGTGACGCTTTATCAAGGTGTTACCCTGGGAGGAACAGGTAAAGAAAAAGGTAAGCGTCATCCCACTGTGGGGAATAATGTAGTTATAGGCACAGGCGCAAAAATTTTAGGTCCGATCGTAATCGGCGATTATGCTAAAATCGGTGCCGGGTCAGTAGTGCTGAATAATGTGCCTGCAAACACCACTGTGGTGGGTGTGCCAGGACGTGTGGTAATTTATGACGGTGAACGGATCCCATCGGTGGACTTAAACCACGAGGATCTGCCTGATCCTGTGGCAGAAATGCTGCATTGTCTGCAGAAGCAGATTGATGATCTGCGTTTCCAGCAGGAAAAGTGCCTCAAGGAGGACAAGAGAAAGTGACAATCCGCGTGTTTAACACGGTAACAAAAAAAAAGGAAGAATTTGTGCCGGTAAATAGGAACAAAGTTGGCATCTATGCTTGCGGTCCGACGGTCTACGATTTTTTCCACATCGGTAATGCTCGGATTTTTATTGTTTTTGATGTGATTCGTCGCTATCTGCGCTGGCGAGGATATGAAGTTAAGTTTGTCCAGAATTTTACCGATATAGATGATAAAATGATTAATCGCGCCAATGAACTGGGTATTACTGTTGCGGAGTTGGCCGAGCGCAATATTGAGGCTTATTTTGAAGATGTGCAGGCTCTAGGTGTTGAGCCGGCTGATTTTCATCCCAAAGCAACGGAGCATATTACGGAAATGGTGGCTTTGATTCAGACGCTGATGGAGAAGGGTATGGCCTACGAGGTGGATGGTGATGTTTATTTCCATACGCCGGCTTTCGCGCAGTATGGTGAATTGTCAAACCAGCCGCTGGAAGAATTGGTGTCAGGTGCCCGAGTTGACGTGGACGAACGGAAAAGATATCCGCTCGACTTTGCCCTTTGGAAAAAGCAAAAGCCAGGTGAGCCTGCTTGGCAGAGCCCCTGGGGCAAAGGACGACCGGGCTGGCATATTGAATGTTCAGTAATGGCAAGCAAGTATTTAGGTGATACGCTTGACATTCATGGGGGAGGGCCGGATTTGATTTTCCCTCATCACGAAAACGAGAAGGCACAAAGCGAGGGTGCGACAGGTAAAAAATTTGCTAAGTATTGGCTGCATGCCGGCTACTTGAATATCAACCAAGAGAAGATGTCTAAGTCGCTCGGGAATTTTATGACGGTGCGGGAAATTCGTAAGCATGTTAATCCTGAAACGATACGTTTTTTTATGCTTTCGGCACATTACCGAAATCCGATCAATTATTCTGCGGAGCTGCTGCAACAGACGGAGAGCGGTCTGGCACGATTGAATAATGTGGTCTATAATCTGCGTGACATTCTGGAAAAATTGCCTCAGGACAAGGCGGAAACGGCGGATGTGCAGGAGAAGTTGACTGCCTTGTCGGGGTATCGGCAGCGTTTTATCGCAGCGATGGATGACGACTTTAATACTGCAGACGGACTGGCAGTTCTGTTTGATTTGGCCAGGGAGACAAATGCATATCTGCAAAGCCGAGAACCGTCTCTGCTTGTGGTGGAAAATACGTTGGCCTTTTTTGAGGAAGTTGGCAGTATTCTTGGTTTTTTTGCCAGGGAAGCAGATAAAGAGCTGGATCTGAAAGTTAACGCGCTGATTGAGGGTCGCCAGGCGGCACGGGAAGCGAAAGACTGGGCTGCGGCAGACGCTATCCGCACCGAATTGCAGACGATGGGTATCGTGCTGGAAGATACGCCTCAGGGAGTCAGGTGGCGGAAAAAGAATAATGAAAAATAACTTGCCGCCGCTGCTCTTGGCTTATGTGGGAGATGCCGTGTTTGAATTGTTTGTCCGGCAGAAATTGGTCAACGACAGGGTGCTGCCCGTCAACCAGCTGCACAAGAAAGCAACCGGAATTGTGCGGGCCGGTGGGCAGGACACCATTTTAAGGCAGTTAGAGCCGTATCTGACGGAAGAGGAAGCTGATATTGTCCGCAGGGGTCGTAATACGAAGGGGCGTGTGCCAAAAAATGCGGATATGGCTGCTTATCGCCGTGCCACCGGCTTTGAGGCGCTCTTGGGCTGGTTGTATTTGAACGGTTCGCAAGAGCGGTTGAGCCAGTTGTTTGCTTTGATTGAAGCGGGGGAGGAAGAATGAATGAAAGTAACATTATTAACTTATACGCCGCAGCCTGAGAAGATTGTGGCGGCAGCAGCGCGGCTGTGCTATTCCTCCGCCGGAGCTGATGCTCTGCTTGATAATCTGACAATGACTAAGGCTGAGCAGCTTATTGCTAAGCTGGCGGAAATGGGGCATTTTTCTCCGCTAGAGCATGTGAGTTTTACTTTCGCGGTCGAAGGAGTGAGCCGGGCTCTTTCACACCAGTTGGTGAGGCACCGCATCGCCTCGTACTCTCAAAAATCGCAGCGTTATGTCCGTGAGGATACTTTTAATTATATTGTGCCGCCTGCCGTTGCGGCAAACAGTGAGGCGGAGCAGCTATTCCGCCAACAGATGGAGCAAATACGCGAGGCATACCAAGTTTTGCGCGGAATGGTTCATCACGAAGATGCTCGCTATCTGCTGCCAAATGCCTGCGAGACTAAGCTTGTTTTTACCATGAACGCCAGAAGCCTGCATAATTTTTTTGTTACGCGCTGCTGCAACCGAGCGCAGTGGGAGATCCGTCTGCTGGCTGAAACAGTCTTTCTGGAAGTAAAAAAAGTGGCGCCCAATCTATTTGCGGCTGCCGGTCCAGCTTGCGTCAGCCAAGGAGTTTGCCCGGAGGGTGAGATGTCCTGTGGCGAAATTGCTGCAGTTCAGGAAAAATTCCGGAAGTTGTGTGGTGCCTGATGAATGAAAAAAGGATGATCGAAGGCCGGCGGCCGGTTCTGGAGGCATTACAGGCAGGCTCGGAAATTACGCGCATCTTGCTCCAGAAAGGCTCAAGCGGCAAGCCGGTGACAGAAGTGCTCGCTCTGGCTGAAAGATTAGCGATACCGATAGAATACAGGGATAAAGCTGCCATTGAGAAGTTTGCCGTTACCCGCAATCATCAAGGGATTCTGGCCGAAACATCACCGTTTCGCTATACGCCATTTGAGGAACTGCTGACGGCCCGTCGGGAGGAACCGCCGTTTTTGGTGCTGTTAGACCATGTGCAGGATCCGCACAACCTAGGCGCTCTGCTTAGAACAGCATATGCCGCCGGTTGCCATGGCGTAGTGATTCCTGAGCGGCGTGCCGCCCAAATGACGCCGGCAGCCGTCCGCACGGCAGCGGGAGCGGCTGAATATCTGCCGGTGGCGCAGGTTGTCAATATGGCCCGCAGCCTTGACCGCTGTAAAGAGGCGGGGCTGTGGGTGTACGGGGCCGACATGGGCGGGGAGATGCTCTACCCAAAAGGCGACTATAAAGGGGCTGTGGCGCTGGTAATCGGCAGTGAGGCTGAAGGCTTGACTCGTCTGGTGAAAGAGAAATGTGACTATTTGGTTCGCTTGCCGATGAGGGGTAAGCTTGCGTCACTAAATGCTTCGGTGGCAGGGGCTCTCTTGTTTTATGAAGTGTACCGTCAGCGGGAAGGGTTGTAGGCGCCATCTAGCGCCTGTACTCTTCCCGCACGTTTGTTATTGTGCTGCGCAGCAGTTGCAGCACGTAGGGCGGATTATGGATGCCGAGAGACTTGTCACGCTCCACCAGCAGGTAATTCTCGTAAGCTTTGCCGAGGATCAGCTCCGGGTCGTGCTCAAACGGCTGCATACCGCCCCGGTGGCACTGGTTGCAGGCACCGGGCTGGAAGCCGGGAAGCCTACCATTGTTGTGCTGCTCGAGCAGCAGGCGGAGTTCGTCAAGCAGAGCAGCTACTTCCTTTTGCCTGCCGAAGATGTCGTAGCTGGCAGTCTCGCCGTGACAGGATTGGCAAGCCGCAGTGTTCTGTTTTTCTTCGCTGCCGGCACGCATCCTGAAAGTGTGTCCGCCCGAACTGACGGCTCCTGCTGTCCGTGCCATGTGGCAGGTGACACAGCGGTTGCCGCTGTTGTGCGGGTGTTCGCCGAAAGAGAACCAGTCTACCCCGGCGTATTGGTTTCCGCCGCTGCCGGACAGCACCAGGTTCTGCCACTTGCTGCCGTGGCAGGTAGCGCAAAGTTCAGCTTTCGGCAGTCGCAGCAGTCGTTCCTCTGTTTTGCCGTGCGGGGAGTGACAGGCGGCGCAGGTGACTGCTTCCGGCTCGCTTCGTGGCGGCGGTCCCCAAGTTTCCTTAAAGTTACCTCCGCCGGCAACTACGGCGGCAAAGCCGCGGGCCTGGTGGCACTTCATGCACTCTCCGATTCGCGGATCGTTGGGGAACTGTTCCAGGGGAATCTGGCTGTGAGGCGAGGCTTGCCATTCACTGTATTGCTTTTCATGGCAGGAAGCGCAGTTCTTGCCGCGCCAGTCGGTATCTGGCCGGTGTTGCCGGTCCCGGAGGTGTTCTTCTACTCCCGCATGGCAAGCGGCACAGGAAAGGCCGTTCCGGCCGTGCGCCGAAGCGCTGAAAACAGCAGTTGCGTCGGCGTGACAGGCGAGGCAAGCTTCACCCTCGTTTAATGAGTCCTCCGGGGTCGCTTGACCACCGCCGCAGCCGGCAGCCAGAAAAAATATCAAACATAGAACAACGGATAGCAAGGGTCGCAGTATAACCCCCCCTTTTTTTCTTCTTGTACTAACTTTAGCGGAATACTACCGCATTCGCTGTGATGTCTGTCACATCCCTTCTCTCCCACAAAATCCCCTTTCCCCCACAAAATCCCCTTTCCCCCACAAAATCCCCTTTCCCCCACAAAAT
>JAGXTL010000070.1 GCA_018333635.1 Dethiobacter sp. | reverse complement strand
TGCGGTTAGGTTGCTGGAAATGATACCCGAGAACAGTGTTATCGGTATCGGCGGCTCTGTGACTGTGCAGGAATTGAATATTCAGAATGCGCTTCAGGAAAAGGGCTGCCAGGTTTACTGGCATTGGTTGGTGAAAGAAGAAGAGATGGACTCTGTACGGCACCGGGCGATGTCAGCTGATATCTATTTGTGCAGTACCAATGCCGTAACCGAAAATGGTCTTTTAGTCAACATTGACGGTATAGGTAACCGGGTAGCAGCCATGATCTTTGGCCCCCCAAAAGTATTTATTGTAGCGGGAAAAAACAAAATTGCAAAAGACTTGGTAGGCGCTCTGCGACGAATAAAAGATACAGCCTGCCCACAAAATGGGCGCAGGCTGCATAAAAATACTCCCTGTGCTAACACAGGTAAGTGCAATGATTGTAAGTCAGAGGATCGTATGTGCAACATCACGACTATAATCGAAGGTAATCCAAAGAGCTTGGCGTTGCATGTCTTAATTGTAGGGGAAGATATGGGTTTTTAAAAAAACGTGCCTATTCAGTGGAACAAACTGTTCGCGCTAAACTAAAGGGACCGAAACTAACGTTATCGCCTGACCGGAAGTTGCTCGGTATAATGACCATAGATTTAAAAGAATTGCATAGAAATGCTTTACTCCTCTGTCTCAATTCCGGCCAACACCCGCGCCAGTTTTTTCTTTTTTTCCAAATCAGCCTGGCGGGCGATCATGACCCGCTGCGCCTGAGGTGAACCGGCGCCGTGCATTGATTCTGTACGGTAAGCCACCGCCGCCGAACCGATAGTCAAATTTTCAATCAAGCGGAGCAAGCGCAGGCGCTGCTCGGTCGGCACGCCGGCGACGCCTCTCAGGTATTTGTCAACATATCTGCCGATCTGCGGGTGCCGGAAATCCTGCTCCGCTGGCATAGTAACCATCAGTCCACCGGCTATATCCTCGGCCAGGCGAGCGATTTCATAGGGAAAGCGCGTCACGTTCTGCTTGCAAACATTGGCGAGCAGCAAATCAATCAGGAAAGTACCTGAAGCAGTCGCGCATCCTTGTGACGAACAGGCAATCCCACAAGCGTAGAGTGTTTCATTTAGATGAATCATTTCTACCAGCTTATCCTTGATATGAGAGGCTTTAGCCGTACCGTTATAATCAGCTGCCTGAGCCGCTGCGCCAATCAGCACATCTCCTACGCCAACTTTGCATCCGCCATAGCTTTGACGATGGTAGCCGGCGAAGCGCTCCACCAACGTTCCGGCAAATTTGTATTCTCCACACATGAAGACACGCTCCCAGGGGACAAAGACATCTTCAAAAATAACAAGCGCTTCGTGTCCGCCGTAACGACAGTTACCTACATCCATACTACCGTTTTCCAACTTACGCGTATCACTAGCCTGTCGTCCATAAATATATAAAAGACCCTTACTGTCACTGGGTACAGCAAAACAGGCGGCGTAGTCTTTTTCTTCTTCCCCGCTTAGGGCAATGGTCGGCATCACCAAAAGCTCGTGGGAATTGATAACGCCAGTTTGATGGCACTTGGCTCCGCGGACCACGATTCCCGCCGCTTCTTTGGAAACAATCCGCAGGTACAGGTCTGGATCTGACTGTTGGCTAGGCCTAAGCGAGCGATCCCCCTTGGGGTCTGTCATAGCACCATT
>JAGXTL010000084.1 GCA_018333635.1 Dethiobacter sp. | reverse complement strand
TTACATGGAGCATTCAATTTCCGCACAGATTACGAGATTATAAAAACAAAACAGATGAAAAAAATTTTTAAAGAGACAAAAAAGTAAAAGCATTACTCATTTTATCAGATACAAAAAAGAGCTTGAAGATCCTTATAAATAAAGGATTCTCAAGCTCTTTTACTTGCAACAAGTGTCAAACGGGGGATTATAGCAAAGATTACACTCAAAAGCAAGCTGCATTTTTTCGACAAAATTTCCGTATAGATTATTCAAAGTGCCGCCCTCACCCTAACCCTCTCCCAGAGGGAGAGGGGATTTAAGAGTATTACTCCCACGTCAGCCTCGCCCTGCCCTCACCCTAACCCTCTCCCAGAGGGAGAGGGGATTTTTAGGGGATGGGGATTGTCGCGGGGAGAGGGGATTTATGAGTGGTTGTGACAGCAAAAATACCTGCTAAGGTTAAATTTGCTCATCCCATTTCACTCGGAAGTTATTGTCTTTGCCTGATCCTTTAAAACGTTAATCGCTTTGTCGCTGTCATCAACACGAAAGATAACTTGTGCTTTGTCTGAACTTTGACCGATAAACGCATAAAGGTACTCAATATTGATTCCCGCCTGCCCCAAAGTTGCCAAAATATCAGCAAGACCGCCCGGACGATCCGGGACTTCCACCGCAATAACCGCCGTTTCACTCACCATGAAACCCTCAGCCCGCAGAATGCTGTTTGCCTCCTCCGGCTTGTCAACAATTAAACGCAAGATACCAAAATCAGTAGTATCAGCAATGGAAAGAGCACGGATGTTTATCTGATTATCTCCTAGAGCTCTCGTTACCTGGGCAAGGCGTCCCGATTTATTCTCCAGAAACACAGAAATTTGTTTGACCTTCACGGAAGACTCCTCCTTTTGTGCGTTGTTTGCATAAATTCACCAATCGGCATCAAACCAGGCTGCCGGTTCTTATTTCATTTTACGATAAATAGCCGGCTGTATTTTCTCCAAACCAAAACGGGCAGGACTGGTAATCATTTCAGCACAGCCAATCACAAACCAGCCGTCAGCTTTCAGCGATTGGGAAAAGCGCTGGATCAGTTCTTCCTGCGTTTCTACCGTAAAATAGATAAAAACATTGCGGCAGAGAATTAGGTCACAAGCAGTTTCAAAACGATCCGTTAAAAGATTTTGCCGTCTAAATTGAACCAGTGATTTAAGCTGACTATCCAGATAAAAGTTGCCATCCTGCTCACTAAAGTAGCGTTGGCGAAAACGCGCAGGCAAGGTAGCTAAAATATTATCGGCATACTTTCCCTCTTGCGCTTTAGCCAGGATATTGGCATCAAAATCTGTCGCCAAGATCCTCCACCTGCCGGATGGATCTAACTCTTTCAGCAGCATAGCTAAAGAATAAGGTTCAGCACCAATAGAACAGCCGGCACTCCAAATCTTCAGCAAATCTCCTTTACGCAGCAATTCCGGCAATACCTGTGTTTCCAGTGCCTTATATACAGCTAAGTCCCGAAAAAATTGCGACGTGTTGATTGTCAGGTAGTCTGTAAAGTGCGCGAGAATTGAACGGTCACAATCAAGGAGGGCGAGAAAAGCAGGATAATCTTCTGCGTGATGGCGCTGCATCAATTGGTGAATCCGGCGTTTCATCTGCTGCTCTTTGTAGCTGCTCAAATCGAGGCCAATCCGAACTTTCACCTTTTCTTTAAATTGCTCATAATCCATGGCCTTGACCATCTGCCTTCCCCCCGCACAAAGCCGTTATAGCTCCGGCTATCTCCTCCAGTGACAGAACCCGCTCCACCGTCCCTGCTTGGATTGCTGCCCTAGGCATGCTAAAAATCACTGCCGAGGCTTCATCCTGAGCCAGAGTATGTCCACCGCGTTTTTTAATCTCCGCCATCCCCACCGCGCCGTCTTTACCCATTCCCGTTAAAATAACGCCCACGCTTTCCTTACCGTAAACAGAGGCTACAGATAACATCATCACCGTTACTGATGGCCGGACATGCTCAACCGGCGGATCCTGGGTCAAACGAATTTTTTTATCTGCGTCTATCTCCAGATGATAATTGCCTGGCGCGAGATAAACGACTCCCGTCTGCACCGGCTCACCATGCTCAGCTTCTTTGATGCGGATGGCAGATGACTTGTTCAACCTCTCCGCTAAAGCATGAGTAAACTTAGGCGGCATGTGCTGCGTCACAAAGACGGCAGCCGGCAAATTGCCGGGCAATGAGAGAAGAATGGCTTCCAAAGCGCGCGGGCCGCCCGTAGATGCGCCGATGGCGACTGCTTTCGTCCCCGGCTGCCTGCCTGATGCCGGCTTTACTGCCATGGCAGGCCGCTCTAGCAGCAATGGTGCAACCTGCACACGCAAACTGGCGGCCACAGCGGCTTTTAGTAAAAGCTCCCTTTGCAGTTCAGCCCTGCCCTCAGTGGAAAGCTTGTCTGGCTTGGCAATAAAATCAACTGCCCCAATGGAGAGCGCTTCCAAGGTAACATGGCTTCCTCTTTTGGTCAGGCTTGAGAGCATAATCACGGGAACTTTATGGCGGCGAACAATTTCTTTTAATGTCTGCAACCCGTCTAGGCGAGGCATTTCCACGTCCAGAGTAATCAAATCAGGGCTCAATTTAATCATTTTTTCCAGTGCGTCAATCCCGTCTCGGGCTGTGTCTACCACGGTAAAGCGAGCGTCGGCGGAAAAGATATCACTAACAATTTTTCTCATCAACGCCGAGTCGTCCACCACTAATACCTTTATCTGCTCCATGAGATTCTCCTGCCTCAGATTTCCCTCTCTTCTGAACCTACGGTAGAAATAATTACTTTTCCGTGTTGAACAAACAGTTTCATAGTTCGACCCACACTGCCGCCCACCTCTTCCCCTGTGATCGGAATACGCAGAATAGCAAGCACATTACGCACAGCACAGATATTTTTTTCACCAACGGAAGTCATACTTCTCTCAAAAGAAAAAAGCTGGCTTCCGCCGGCAATTTTCGCCTTCAGCCGAGTGGGTTTTGCTCCGATGCTGATCATCTGCTCCAAAAGCAAGGGAATTGCCGTGTCTGCAAACTTGGCAGGATTAGAAGGTGTTTTAAACAGAGCGCTGTCTGAAAGCAAGATATGTGCCAAGCCTGCAACCTTGGCAAAAGAGTCGTATAGTGCCACGCCCACGCATGAGCCTAATCCTACTGTAATTAACATTCCCTCTTCTTTTTTTACGGCATAATCCGCAATTTTTACCCGGATTTGTTCACTCATTGGCACGCTCCGTCTACAAGCATTCTGACAATAATGTCTAAAGTATTCTGGTCGGGAATGATGAGAAAATTGCCTTCAATATTCCCGGTTGCGGTAATAAAGGCTGTCTTCAGCACCAAGATATAGTCTTCCGCCACGCTTGTTTCCGCCAACACCGTGCCAAGAATTGCCCCAGCCATATCCACCACTAACAAAGGCGGCTCCGGCAGAAATGTTAAATTAGTCAAATGAGAAAGGGCGTTCAAATATGATGCTGTCACAATATTAGCAACTTCCAACAAAACTGAGCGACCCATTTCTTCCATAACGGGATGATCTTGTCCGGTGAGGCTTGCCACAAGAGTTTGAGCGCTTTCAAAGTCAATTAAAAAAACAGCATAAAAAGATACTTCACTAAACACTCTGATATAGATCCCGATCACAGACTTTTCTGCGCCGCCCATCAAATCAGGAATATCGACCAGAGGACAAAGATCCACTTCCGGAACATGCATATTCACCCGCTCATAATTTAAAAGAGTGGACAACGCGGTTGTAGCATTGCCAGCCCCAATATTGCCCATTTCCTTTAAGACATCCAGCTTAAACTCCTCACTAATCGGCAACTCAGGCACCCTGTTCACCTCTATTCTTTTTACCACCTTTAACCGATAACTTTCTGAACTGCATTGATAATCCGTTCTGCCTGAAAAGGTTTAACAATAAAATCCTTTGCCCCTGCGCTTAGCGCTTCGATCACCAGCGCCTTTTGCCCCATTGCGCTGCAAACCACAATTTTAGCCTCTGGATCTGCCTCGATGATTTTCTTTATGGCGGTGATGCCGTCCATGCGGGGCATGGTAATATCCATTGTTACCAAATCCGGACGAAGCTCCAGATATTTATCGACCGCAACCTGACCGTCCTCAGCCTCACCCACAACCTGATAACCGTTTTTCTCCAAGATGTTTTTCAATGTCATCCGCATAAACGCCGTATCATCTGTAATCAATACCTGTCTACCCACTGAGTTCCCTCCTTCGCTCTATTATCCTGATAATAACCTGACCGCTGCCTACAGACAAAGCCGTGTTTTATTCCGCCTGCGGCCCCAGCGGAAGAATAAAAATACTCCTTCACTCTGCCCTCACCCTAACCCTCTCCCAGAGGGAGAGGGGATTTGTTGGCTATTTTCAGGGCAGGCTTGTGAAAATACTCCTTCACTCTGCCCTCACCCTAACCCTCTCCCAAAGGGAGAGGGGATTTGTTGGCTATTTTCAGGGCAGGCTTGTCGGCTTAACACTTCAGATAAGGCTTGATACGTCCAAAATCAGCGCCACACGCCCGTTGCCAAGCACCGTAGCTCCTGCTACTCCACGGATTCCTTCCACTGCCCTGCTCAGCGACTTAATGACAATTTCCTGTTGACCCAGCAAGACATCTACTACCAGACCGGTTTTGCGTTCCGCGGCTTCTACGACTACCACCGAAAGAATTTCCTCACTGCTGCCGGATTTCATGCCGAGCATTTCACCCAGATAGATCAGCGGCAGCACTTCACTGCGCACATTAATAACTTTTTCTCCCTGGATAGTCTTAATATCTTGGGGAGCCACATACAAATTCTCGCGGATTGCCTCGATAGGTATGGCATAAATCTCACCTGCAACTTCCACAAGCAAAGCTTTTATAATCGCTAAGGTAAGGGGCAGCCGCACGTAAAAACGAGTTCCTTCTCCCGGGCTGGTCTTAATTTCAACGCTGCCGTTCATACTTTCGATCACCGTTTTTACGGCATCCATCCCCACGCCCCGACCTGAAATATCGGTTACTTGCTCCGCAGTAGAAAAACCGTTCCTAAAGATCAGCCGCAGCACTTCTTCATCACTAATCCTTTGTGCTTCCGCACTGCTAAGCAAGCCCTTCTGTACTGCCTTTTGCAGCATTTCTTCAGTGGCAATCCCGCGCCCGTCGTCGCTGACACGGATTAGCACATAAGAGCCTTCGTGCCGCGCTTCCAAAATGATAGTTCCTTCCTCCGGCTTGCCGTTTTGCACCCGCACCCCGGGCGGTTCAATCCCGTGGTCGACAGAGTTGCGCAACAAATGAACCAAAGGGTCGCCAATCTGATTAACAATAGAGCGATCCAGCTCCGTTTCCTCGCCGCGAATCTCCAAGTTAACTTTTTTCCCTTTTTCCTGGCTTAAATCCCGAACCATCCGCGGAAAACGGTCAAACACCTGTTTAATCGGCACCATGCGCAGCTTCATTACCGCACTCTGTAAATCGGTAGTAATTCTGTCCAACTGTTCCACCGCACTGACTAATTCGGCCGCCACATCAGTCCTGCCAAGCTCCACCACCCGCGTACGGTTTACCACCAATTCCCCTACCAGGTTGATCAGCTTGTCCAACTTGTCTGTTTCCACGCGAATAGTTTTTTCTGCCGCGCGGCGGATATTTCTGCGCTCCCCGTCTGCTTCCTCCTGGCTGACAGCCGTCTCTGATACCACTTCAACCTGCCGCACTACCGCCGGTTCCAAACCGGCTGAAGGCACACCCATTTCCGGCACATCGCGCACGAATACATCGGCCACTTCCGCTATCTGCAACAGCTCCGACCGGATGGTTTCATCGGCAGCCTGCGTGAGGATAACCAGTTGAAAGCGGTCTTCAAACTGTTCCTCTTCCAATTCCTGTGCACCCGGCACAGCTTTTACAATATGCCCGAAATTTTCCAACAATTTAAAGACCATATAGGCGCGTACAGATTTAAGCAGGCAGGACGCATCCAAAATCACTTGTAAATGCCTGGCGCGCTCGCCGCCGGCGCAGCCCGCCCTAAGCATTTCTTTTTCAAATTCGTCCAGCAACAGAGCATCTCCGTCAGCCGCATTTCCGAGCGACCCTGCCTCCTCCATACTACCATCGCAAGCAGCACGGAGCTTACCCACCACTCTATCCAGCTGCTCCAGACAAGCCGCCGGTTCATCAAGGCGCCCAAGTAAAAGCTCGAGCAAATCGAGCGACTCAAACAGTACATTTGCCACTTCCCTATTGGCTCGCAATGTCCCCTGCCGCAAGAAATCCAACACATTCTCCATCTGATGCGTCAAATTGGCGAGCTGTTGGTAACCCATTGTAGCAGACATGCCTTTAAGGCTGTGGGCTGCGCGAAACATTTCCTGCAAAACTTCCCTGTTCGCAGGGTCACTCTCCAATTGCAAGAGAGCAATGTTTAAGCCCTGCAAGTATTCCCTGGCTTCCGCCAGGAAGAGGTCTCTGTATTCGCTGGTGTCCATCTTTTCACCTCAGTCTATCTGTTTAGGGCCATTCTCTCAGGTTGGGCCAGTTGCAAGTGTTCCAGCTCCAGCTGTTCCTCGGTAGAAAGGATTTTTTCTAAGTGCAAAATAATAATCAGGCGATCTCCCAGTTTGCCCACACCGGAAATAAACTCAGACCTCGTGCCGGCAAGCCGGCGCGGCGGCGGCTCGATTGCAGAGGGGATAAGATGGAGCACCTCAGTAACTGAATCTACAATCAGGCCCACCAAGCCTTCTTCAATCTCCACAATAATGATCCGTGCTTTATCACTTTTCGACGCATCCGCCAGGCGGAAGCGCTTACGCAAATCGACTACAGGGATAACCTCACCCCGCAAATTAATGACACCCTCAATAAAATCCAGCGATTGCGGCAGCGGCGTAATCGGAGGCAACTTCAATACTTCCCGTACTCTTTGGATATCCACGGCAAACTCCTCACCCTGCAGAAAAAAAGCTACTAATTGCAGTTCATCCTGGGGCTGTTCCTCCGTTTTTACGATCAGGTTATTCAATGCCGACACCCTCCTTTTTGTTTAATTGCGCTGCCATGGCTCAATTATATCGGTGATCTTAATGCCAAAGCGATTATTATAAACCACAACCTCGCCTCTGGCAACCAGCTTTCCGTTCGCCAGAATGTCCACGGGAACCTCCGCAGTACTCTCAAGCTCCAGCACAGTCCCGGCGCTAACAGCCATTAACTCTTTTAATTTCACAGTTCGGCGTCCCAGTAAGCCGGTAACCTGTACAGGAATATCCCGGATCAGATCTAACTGCACCGTCCCTTCCTGATAAGACGCTCCGACAACTTCCTGCCGCCAGTGCGGCACATTTGCAGCCAGAACCGGTTCAAAATCCAGCGGAGCAAGTATCGGTTCTGGCGCCGGCGCCGGTTCCGGGAACGGTTCAAAAGCAAACTGAGGCGACTGCTGAGGCGTGCCACCCATTGCCTCCAGCAAGACCCTCACCATCTCCCGGGCAAAAATAAAAGGGATCAGTTGCACAATTTCACTATCAATCAGGCCGTTTACGCGCAGACGGAATGAAAGTTTTACCAGCAATTCGTCTAATTTTTTTTCCGCAGCGCCGTCCTCGCCCAGCGTACGGTATTCCGTCTGCGGCGGCGAAATCTCAATATTCCGATAGAAGATTTCGGCTAAAGAAGTACAAGCCGCACCAGCCATCTGATTCATGGCTTCACTCACGGCGCTAATTCTTATTTCATCCAGGTCGGCCGGGCTGTCTGCTTCCTCCCCCATCATCAGCGCGGCAATGACAGTCGCATCCCGCTGACTGATTATCAACAAATTGTCTCCCGTCAACCCCTGCAAATACTCCACCGTTACTACTACACAAGGCTCCGGAAACTGGTCCCGTATTTGACGCAGCGTACTTATAGAGACCCGGGGGGTAGTGATATTGACCTGCTTAGTCAATAGCTGTGAAAGTGCCGTTGCAGCCGAACCCATGAAAATATTGCCGATCTCAGCCAATGTATCAGCTTCATCGGCGGAAAGAGCCGGTTCCTCCGGCAAGCTTTCCCCGCTGACAACACACAAAAGTTCATCCACCAGCTGCTTGGCAAAATCAAGCGTCAATATTTGCAGCATCTGGCTCGAAATATAGTCTCCCACCTTCAAGTCAAAAGCTATCTGAATGACCTCGACATTATCGGCTAATTCTCCAATCGGGGTGTCGGCGGCAAGATTTACATATTCGATTTCCGGTGGCGTAATATCGACCACCCGGCTGAACATCTCCGACATTGCCGTGGCGGAAGAGCCCATCATCTGATTCATTGCCTCGCTCACAGCGCTGAGATACAAATCATCCAGCTCGTCCGGCAAAGGCAAATCCGGATCACCCATCATCATGTTGGCAACCATCCCAGCATCGCGGTCTGAAAGGATAAACAGATTGCTGCCTTCCAGCCCCTTATGATAACGGACACGTATCAGGATACAAGGCAACGGATAAGACGCCCGGACTTTTTCGAGCGTGGTGTATGTTAAACGGGGCGTTGTTATTTCCACTTTATGGCCCAAAAGATGAGAAAGCGCCGTAGCGGCAGACCCCATAGAGATATTGCCGCTTTCCGCCAGCGCGTCCAGCTGCATGGCTGTGAGTTTATGCACGGCAAACCGCCTTTCTTGCTGCAGAGCAAATCATTTACAGCTTATTTCGACGGTAATTTACAAATTCCTGCCTTAATTGGTGATTAATAGGCTGCTGCTCATCCTCAGGCGTTAAACCATTTTTCTGACTCTTTCGAGAGGGCTAATAATCTGTGTGACGCGTACGCCAAAATGCTCCTCCACTACCACCACTTCACCGCGGGCGATTAGCTTCCCGTTCAGCATTATATCTACCGGTTCAGAGACATTCCGCTCAAATTCCACTATGGCACCCGGCATCAGGTTCAGCACATCTTTAACCGAGCGAGCTCCCTGCCCCAAGGTCACCTTAACCTGCAACGGAATATCTAGAATCCGCTCTAAATTGGGATGACTGCCGGGCGGCACTATTTTTTCACTTGCCGTCTGTTGCGGCTGAATCAACTTACTCCTGCCGTCCTGATTTTCCTCGTCAACTGACGCTGGAATCTGGGCCAAAAGCGCGTCTATTTCTGCTTGGGAAAGCATTGAACCACTCATTTGGCCTCTGCCCCTTTCGCCGCAAGAAAACGTACCGCCCGCCGTCCCATGGAAACACCGGCCTGAATCTGGAACATTGGCTTATTCTCCACCAGCAGAGACATAGGGCTGTCCACCTGTTGATCCAAGAGAATGACATCGCCTATTTCAAACTGGAGAAAGTCTTCCATTTTAACAGTTGTTTCCCCAAGCACTGCAGCTAATGACACTTCTACCGTTTCCAACCCGGCTTGCACAAGCCGGCTGTCAACGCTGCCTACCCGCTGCGAGGCAGAGAACCAATGTTGCGCAGTAAGATTGGCTATCACCGGCTCTAACGTAATAAACGGAAAGCAGACGTTGATTAAGCCTACTGATTTGCGAATTTTGGTGCTCAGCGTCATTAAGGCTACTATTTCATTGGAGGCTATCATCTGGTTAAACTGCGGATTTGTGTCCATATTCTCAATGCGTGGCAGCAAAGTCACAATGTCTTCCCAGGCATAACGCAAGTTTTCCAGTGTTTTTGTCATGACTCTACGCATCACCGTCAATTCGATCTCTGTAAGTTCGCGGATTTTCTTTGGCGTTTCTCCTTCTCCGCCAAAGAGCAGGTCAATAATCGGAAAAACAAATTGAGGGTTAGTCTCCAGCATGGCACTGCCCATTTCTTCCGCTGCGTTAAAAATAGTCATCAACGTTGGCGTAGGCAATGAAAAAATAAACTCCTCAAATGTCACCTGCGAAACTGATTCAAGCTTGACCTGCACAGGCGTACGCAGATAAGCAGTCAGGAAATTAGAAAGCACACGCGCAAAATTTTCGTGGACGATTTGCAGCGTACGCATCTGTTCTTTTGAAAATTTATTAGGCCTCCGAAAATCGTATAGCTTGACAGAACTGTCCGCAAAACTACCGCTTTCCGCTTCCTCGGCAATCTGTCCCTTTGAAAGCGCCTGAATCAAAGAGTCGATTTCCGACTGAGACAACACCTCTTTCATTACCTCACCACCTTTGGTCTAGTTTATTTCGCCGGCGCCGGCCGATTTCCTGTTTAGGCGCCAGATTTTTCACTTTTTGGACAAACTACAAAAATTATGCAGGATTATGAAATTTTCAGACGAATTATAACCTATTACGACGCTATCAGGCGATCCCTTGTGCTCGCGTAATCCCTAAACGAAATGCCGCTGCAGAGCAAGAGAGAGAGGTCTATCTATGGCTCAGGATAACCAGTGGACGCTTACCATCAGCCAGAACGCTATGTTGGCGGCGCTTTCAGTAAATCATGAGGCTGTAGTTGAGGCTGGTCATATTCTTGATGCCCTGACTAAAGCCGGCATCTGTTATGGCATCAGGGAGACAGCAATAGAGCAAGCTTTAGCGCAGCGCAATAAGCCGCTCACTGTGGCGAAAGGAACGCCTATGATCCCGGGCATAGCTGACAGCCTGACATTTCATGTGCCGGAAAGCCTCCTTTCAGAGGAAATCGCCTTTACCATCCGCGAAGATATGCACCGCTCTTCGGAAATTCCCTCGGTAAAGGCGGGGGATAAACTTGTTACCCGGATTCCCGGCAATCCGGGCGTTGCCGGAAAAGACATTTTCGGCAAACTACTGAAACCGCCGGCCCTGCCCCAGATTCAGCTGCGCGCGATGAACGGCACAGTCCTAAGCGAAGACGGCCATACTGTACTGGCCGCAATCAGCGGACGGCCTCATCTGCGCCAGGAAAGGAACGTCTTTCGCTTACAAGTAATGCCGACCTTTATCCATAGAGGCGACCTTACTATCGAAGCGGGACATCTCTCTTTCCAGGGAGACATTACTATTACCGGCTGTGTCTTGGAGAACGTCTCTGTTCTGGCGAGCGGCAGCGTAGACATACTGGGCAATGTGATCGAAGCCCGCATTAACGCTGCTCAGACACTGCTGATCAGGGGCAACGCTATCGCCTGCCACCTCTCAGCCGGCGCTACCCTGCCTGTCTTGACGGAGATTTGTCCCATTGTCACTGAAATCATCTTGGAACTGGCCTCCTTCTCTGCAGTTTTAGAACAGTTGGATAACCGCGGACAACTGTCCGCCTTGCCGTTTCCAACAATTGCTGCTCAGTTGCTGTCAATAAAGTTTCCCCGCTACGGCGAACTGCACCAGCAGCTGAGCGAACTGCTACGGGGACACGAAAGGACAGCGGAAAAAAATACTGCCCTAACAGAAGCGCTCATTCTGGCAGAAAGCCTTCAACCTCAATCGTGGGCAGACCGCCAACATCTCCAAGACGCGGTTTCCCGCGCCTTGGAGATGCGTAATAAACTTGATAAGGCTGCTAAGCAACGGGGTGATATTTTCCTATCATATGCGCTAAACAGCAACCTCTCGGCTACCGGCAAAATTGTCATTCGCGGACAAGGTTGCATCCATTCCAACTTGGCAGCAGGGCAAGGAGTGCAAATCCAAGGAAGACTGCGCGGCGGCACGGTACGGGGCGAGACGATTTATGTCAGGGAAGCCGGCTCGGAGGCCGGTGCAGTCACCACTCTCCAGGTGAGCAGCAAAGGCTGGATTGACGTGGACAAGGCCTTCGAAAATACTATTTTTATAGTTGGCAAAAGCATCCTGAAAATCGGCGGCACTGTGGGCAGAAGTCGTTTTGCGATCGGCGAGGAAGGGCATACAGTCATGTTTAGCCGTCACTGATTCTTTTTTCCGCGATTTTCATGCTTGTTTTGAAGTCTGCGTTGTGGGGCGCCAAGCGGTAAGCTTTGTGATACCAGTGCCAGGCAAGCCCCCACTCACCAAGTCCATAATAGGCAAACCCCAGCGCGGCTGAGCACTTTGCCTCTGTAGGATTTAAGCGCAAAGCCTGTTCCAAATACGGCAGTGCCCGCTTGGCCTGTCCTTCCCGACAGCAAACAATCCCCAGATTTAAAAAAAGCGGCGCATGATGGTCGCAGTTCCGGACAGCTTGTTCATAGGCCCACAGTGCCGCCTGGTTTTCTCTGAGCTTAGCCCAACAGTTCCCTAAATTATAAAAGGCGGGCCAATAATCGGGCTCACAAACTGCGGCTGAGAGCAGATAGTAAATTGCCTCATGGTCCGCGCCGCGCAGTATGGCTGATACACCTTGCCTGTTATAGTCGGCTGCCGACTCTTTGAGCCTTCCCCTTTGCTGCTTTTCGTTTTGCTGCAGAGAAAAACGCATAAATAATCCCCCCGGTAAATTTTTCCTTACAGGAAAGTATAATCACCGGGGGGATTATTTATGCAGAAAAACCTTTCTTAGCGCCTAATTTGATTTGCAATACTCCACATTTCATCTGATGTCCGCAACGCTCTGGAATTAAGCTCAAAAGCGCGCTGGCTGGCCAAAAGATTCACTAATTCCTCACTTAAATCGACATTCGAACTTTCCAAATAGCCCTGCATAAGCTTTGTCGCGTCTCCCGGGGCTCTGTTTTCTGCTTCGCCGGATGCTTCCGTGGCAAGCAGCAGATTCCCCCCAAGCTGTTCCAGCCCCTGAGGATTATTAAAATAGGCAAGCGTCACCATCCCTACCGCCACCTGATCTCCATCGGGCTCAAGCGCAGATACCTGCCCTTGGGGCGAGATGTTTATTTCCTGTTGTCCCAAGGGCAGGCCGGGAAAGATCACCCGCTTCCCCTGTGCAGTCACCAAGTTTCCCGCCGCATCCAGGGAAAAGGAACCGTCACGGGTATAAGCTGTTCTGCCATCCGGCAGCTCCACCCGAAAAAAACCCTCCCCCACCACAGCCAAGTCCAACGGCCTGCCGGTCTGCCGATATGTACCGGCCCGCATATCGGCACGAACTGCGCCCACCGCGCTGCCTACACCAACCGTGCTCGGCCGCTCTCCCGCCGCGGCAGGCGCCACAGCATTGCCCCGCCGCTCTAAAGACTGGTAAAGCAAGTCATGGAAAATTGTCGTTTTCTTCTTGAAGCCGGTCGTGTTCACATTGGCGATATTATTGGCAGTCACATCAATTTTTTCCTGTTGCGCCCTCATGCCTGAGGCCGCATTCCAAAGGCTGCGTAACACCAGCTATTCCCCCTTAGCGAAGCGAGCCGATTTCATTAACGGCTTTGCCTAATAACTCATCCTGAGCTTGCAGTGCGCGCTGGTTTGTTTCATAAGCACGCTGTGTAGCGATCATTTTCACCATTTCCTGGATAATCTGGACATTGGCCGACTCAAGAAATCCCTGTTGCACCTGAGCGGCAACCGGCAGTGCAGCCTGTCCGCCGGCGTCAAACAATGATTCCCCCTGCTTGCTTAACAGTTCCTGTTCCGCAAAAGCAACCAGCCGCAACTGGCCAACCGGCGCTCCGTCTACAAAAAGCCCGCCGTCATTATCCACAGTCAATTCACCCGCCGGAATCTGCAGATATCCTTCCGTTCCCATCACCCGGTGTCCTGCGTCTGTAAGCAGAAAACCATCGGCATCGAGTGTGAAAGCACCGCTGCGTGTAAACCGTAACCCCTGAGCCGTTTCTACAGTGAAAAACCCCGGACCTGCCATGGCCAGATCCAGTTCCCTGCCTGTCTCCCGCAGCACCCCTTGCTCATGGACGGTGTGGATGCCGGCCACCAGCGAACCTGTACCCAAAGTTCCGATGACCGGCTGCACCGGCAAGGGACTACTATCCCCCACTCGCAGCACCGGCAATTCCGCTTGGGCACGCTGCAGAGCCAAATCCCTCTTAAAACCTATAGTCTCGCTGTTTGCCAGATTGTTGGTGATTGTTTCCTGACGGGCAGCTTCAACCATCATCCCGCTTGCTGCTGTGTAAAGACCTCTAATCAAAACCAACACACCTTTCTTTGCGCAAAATTTGCTACTCCGTAACCGTCTCTCCCTCTGTGAAAGGAACAACTTCGTGCGGATAGACCATTCCCTGTTCCCGCGCCATCCTTTCCACCTCAGCCGCAGGGACAGGCCTTGTGCCCTGCAGCAAGATAAGCAAAGCAGCCAACAAAAGACCCAACGCAAAGCCCAATAAGAAGTGCCAATTCAGTTCTCCTATTTTCGCAAGCCGAGTATTAATTCCACCTCACCCCGTCCTATTTCAAGCTCGACAGCCATATCCGCCACATCTTTGCCCTGGTCTGCCAAACGGTAGATTTGCTCACGGCGATAGCGATCTCCTTCCGGCGCGACCCGCGCTACCGGGTTATTCAATACAGCTTCCGCCCGGCTGATAAGTCGCTCCAGTTGCTGCAACCTGTGCTCTACTGCCGCACGCTGCTTTTCCAAGCGTGACACTAAATGTTGAAAAACCTGATTTTTTTCGTCCAACTCGGCCAGAGCAGCTTCCACCGATTCCTGCAACTCAAAGAGAATCACCAGTTCGCGATTTAGTGGTTTGCCTACCTCCGCACGCAGAGCGTCGTCAAACGGCTCCCTATTTTTTTGCACCAGTTTAGCGGAAGCCAGCAAAGCAAGCGCTAAGCCGATTAACAAAAGAAAGTATACCATAGCTTCACTCCCGTGACATAGCGTTTTTGTCGTGCAGAAAATCAGCTGATTGCTTACCCTGAAAATAGCATCTTCCATCCGCTTGGGCGGGTTTGAAACCCGCCCCTACATGGTACGTGCGAAGGCATAAGCGTTACCCGCTCCCATCTCAACAACTCCCCTCTCCCGTTGATGTCTTTGAATCGGCTATTTCGCCGATTCAAACGAGTCCGACATCTGACCTCCGACCTCTAGCAATGGGAGATGGCTAGGGTGAGGGCTAGCTGAGGCGCATTTTCATCCTTCTGATGGTGCCGCAGGCGGCATGATTTCCTACACATTGGAGGGCGTAGAGGCGGGCTTCAACCCTTACCTCACAAATAGACTTTCAGGAAAGCAGTTCCGCCGAAGAGAGTAGGGGCGGGTTTCAAACCCGCCCTCGCCAAAGGATAAAACGCGAGGCGTTTTTCTTGATCGTTATTACTCATCTGTCAGGACGGTGCGCAGGCGCGCTACAATACGCGCATGCAGCTGGCAAACCCGCGATTCCGATACGCCAAGCACCAACCCTACTTCCTTCAGCGTCAGTTCCTCCTGATAATAGAGGGACAGCAGTTGTTGCTGACGTTCGGGCAACTCCTTAATGGCCGCCGCCAAACGTTCTTTTTCCTCAACGGCTATCAGGCGATCCAGTGTCGCTCTTTCCGGGCCCTCCGTCTCCGGTGCGGCAAACAAAGTGTCCTCCATAGACAATACCGTCCCACAGTTAACCATCATTACTGTTTTGCGCAATTGCTCCGCCGCTATCTGCAAATAATCTGCCACTTCCTCCAGCTCTGGCTCACGGCCTAATTTAGCCGCCAAAACCTGAGAAGCACGATCCATCTCCCGCATCTGACGCAGCAGAGAGCGTGGCAGCCAACACAAACGCCGCAGCTCATCCAGCATCGCGCCACGAATCCTCAGTGTGGCAAAAGATTCAAAACGAACGCCTCGGTTAGGGTCAAAGCGTTGCATAGCCTCCAGCAGTCCCAGTACGCCGGCTTGCACCAGGTCGTCACGATTAACATGAGCCGGCAAGCCTAACGCCAGACGCCCCGCTTGCAAACGCACAAGCGGCAGGTATTGACTCACCAGTTCGCTGTGCATTCCTTCTGCTTTTGTCTCCTGGTATTTCAACCAGAGGTTAGTTCCACTCATCCGTTTCGCCCCCGTCAAGTTAGGGTTCTTTGGCGCATCATACTAAAAACATAAGAAATAATTCGTTCCTGCGCTGCTTCACTTATTCCCTGGAAACAGACACCAAAGCGAACGGAACGATGCCACTGATCTTCCGTAACCCAACTTATATTGCCGCCCAAAATCAGTTCCTGGGGATGGCCGTCATTTAGCTTGAGGCGCAGCAAAACCTGCGTTCCCGCCTGCACGGCGGAGCTAGTATATATCTGCAGTCCGCCGCCGGAAATATCAATCGTCTTGCCTGTCTTTTCCTCACAGCTTTCCGGTATTAACTGACCGCCCGACTGAGGGTTAAGATAAAAGCGCACCGGCAGGGTGATAGGAAAGCGAACAAAGCTGCGGCGCTGCTTGCGGGTAAAAAAAGCCGGGCGGGAAAGCAAGACAAGCGGCACATGATTTGACTTTCTCCGGCCAAGGACTTTAGCTTGAAACCCGTAGATAGCATCGTTATCCGCAAATTCCACTCTGACCATTTCGCCGCTGTGCAGAAACAGATATTTCCCCTGTCTGTAGGGGACTGTAACAGAAACTGTTTCTCCGTCGAGTTCCTGAATTAAACTCTTAAAGCGTTCGCCGTCCGGCAGTTGCATAATCTCAATTTTTTGCTGAACGTGCAACCACTTCTTCTTTGTCATTGCCCACCCCCCCTTCCGGCTTCAGTTTTCCAGCAGCTTTGTCAGCCGGCTCAGAAAACCGCTAATCCCCCGTGGTTTCTCAGGAGCAATTTCCAATAACTTGCCGGCAATATTATGCACATCCTGGGTTGCCCTGGTGCGGGGGAAAAGCGTTAGAAAAGGCTGTTGCTGCTTGACCGCATGAACGACTTGCTGGTCACTGCAGATTTCCCCTAAGAAACGGACATCCAGCTGCAGAAATTTCCGGCTTACTTCCGCAAAGCGCTCCGCGATATTAACAGCCTCGCGGTGCCCGCTCACCTGGTTCACTACCAGTTTCACCTGCGGGTGAAGTTTATGCTTTGCTACCACTTTAATCAGTCCGTAGGCATCGGTAATGGCAGTAGGTTCGGGAGTGGTGATGACTATCAGTTCATCCGCGGCGGAAACAAAAGAGAAAACGGCACGAGAGAGTCCGGCACCCGTATCAATCAAAAGAATATCGGCCATATTCTCCAGTCCGATTAGGCTGTCCATCAGGCGTTCTCGTTGCTGCGACGACAAATTTGCCATTTCCGTCAGACCGGAACCGCCCGGGACAATTTTAAGCCCGTCCGGCCCGCTGATAATTATATCTTCCAGCGATTTAGTCCCCTGCACCACATCATACAAGTTATGCAGCGGCAAAAGCCCCAAAATAATATCTACATTTGCCAGACCCAAGTCGGCATCCATAATCGCCACCCGTTTGCCCAACCGTGAAAGGGCAATGGCTAAGTTAACAACCAAGTTTGTTTTGCCAACTCCGCCTTTACCGCTGGTGACGGTAATCACCCTGGGAATTCTTTTCTGTTTAATAATAATCCGCCTTGAGTCTGCCGCCAAGGCAAGTTGACGAAAACGCTCCGCTTGATCAGACATGCTGCTCAACCCCTAGGACCAGTTTTGCCAGCCTTTCCGCGTTAGCTCCTTCCAGATCATCAGGCACATTCTGGCCGGTAGTAATGTATGTCAATGGCAAGCTGGTGGAAGAAGCCACATTTAGCAACACACCAAAAGTATCCGTCTCATCCAACTTTGTAAAAATCAGCCTTTTAAAATTAACCTTGGCGAAATTAGCCATAATCCGATACAAATCTTTTGTTTTGGTTGTGGCACTCAAAACCAGGAATATTTCCGGTGTGGGGAGTCCCGCCATGAATGAGGAAAGCTCAGAAACCTGCATCGAATTTTTTGAATTGCGCCCAGCCGTATCCACCAGAATAAGCTCACGGTCTGCCAAGCGCTCCAGCGCACGCGGCATATCTTTTGGTGTCATAACTACTTCTATCGGCATACCGGTAATGTCCGCATAGGTGCGGAGCTGTTCAACCGCCCCGATGCGGTAGGTATCAATTGTGATCATTCCTACCTGCTTATTGTGATACAGCGCAAAGCGCGCCGCCAGCTTGGCAAGCGTAGTAGTTTTTCCTACGCCTGTCGGTCCGACGAAAGCTAAGATACGGGCGGCATCCGGCAAGTCGGCGACACGCAGCCTTTCTCGCACTTTTTTCAGCAGAATCAGTTCAATCACTTCGTCAGAGAGGGCATTTTCCACCGCAAAGTCTTCGTGAATTTCCGTTAAAATTTGCTGTGCCAGTGCCGGCTCCACATCATTTTCGATAAGACGCTGCATCCAACGAAAAAATGGCCCCTTCTCCTCAATGTTTTGTTTCTGCTGACGATTCACGAGCTGATTAACCAGCTGTTTCAGTTCGCTAAGCTCTCCTTGCATTTTTTGTTCCTGAAAATCTCTTTCTCTGGTCGCAGTAGCCTGCCAAGGTGAAGGGGGGGAATCAACGGCAGCAGTAATTTCAACCTTCACAGGTGCGAAAAAGCCGCGCAATCCTTTTTCACGCACCTTACGGCTATCGATAATTACAGCTTCAGGTCCCAGTTCCTTCTTGATCTGCAGCATGCCTTCCTGCACATTTTCCACACAATATTTTTTTATCTTCACCCTTGGCTCACCATCCCTACCGATTCTACTTCCACTCCGGGAACAATTTCATTGAAAGAAAGGACGACCAGACTTGGCAGAAACCTTTCTGTTAACCGCTTAAAAGGTAAGCGGATTCTCGCCGATGTCAGCACCACCGGATTACGTCCCTGGGACATCACCTGCTCTGCCCGCACCGAAAGTTCCGCCATGATCTTCTGGATAGTCTGCGGATCCATCACCGGGTAGGTGCCGGCTGACGTCGACTGCAAAGAATCTGCCAACTTCTGCTCAAGCCGTGGATCAAGAGAAATAACTTGTAATTTGCCGTCGTGGGCATATTGGCCGCAGATTGTCCGCCCCAAAGCCTGACGCACATTATCTGTCAAAAAATCAATCTCTCGGCTTGTCCGAGCGTAGTCAGCCATTGTTTCAAAAATTGTCACCAAATCCCGAATTGAGACGCGTTCCTTTAATAAGTTTTGCAGCACTTTCTGAACTTCCCCCACCGTCAGCAGTTCAGGCAACAATTCATCTATCACAGCAGGCTGTTTTTCTTTTACAAGATCAATCAGCGACTTTACTTCCTGACGCCCTAAAAGTTCGTGCGCGTAAGTTTTAATCGTTTCGGTAAGATGAGTGATCAGCACAGTGGTTACATCCACCACCGTATAGCCTGACATCTCAACCGCTTCTCTCTTCTCGGCCGGAATCCAAGTGGCCGGCAGACCAAAAGTTGGTTCCCTTGTTGGATACCCGTCAAGTTGATTATGACTATCAAAATCCAACGGATTCATTGCGAGGTAATAGCCGGGACGCAACTCACCGCGGGCGATCTCATTGCCTTTCAATTTAAAAACATAGGTTCCCGGAGGCAGCTGCAAGTTATCGCGAATACGAATGGGCTGTACGACAATCCCCAGTTCCAGAGCACATTGCCTGCGGCTGGCGGTGATCCGTTCTAAAAGGTCTCCGCCTTGGTTTTGGTCTGTGAGCGAAATCAGACTGTAACCGATTTCAATTTCCATCGGCTCCACCGCCAGCAGATTCATGACATTTTCAGGCGGGGCCGGCGTTGCTTCTTTCTTTGCCGCCGCTTGGGAAAGAGTACGCTTTTCATCCTGCTTTTGTTCGTCCAGCAAGGAGTATGCCGCAAAAGCGGTAGCGGCTGAGAGTAAGAAAAACGGGAAAAAAGGAATCTGCGGAACCAAGGCCAGCGCCAGGAGGATTCCGCTGCTGAGCATCATAACGCGGGGGAAACTAAGTAATTGCCTGGACAAGTCCCGGCCGAAACTTCCTTCCGAAGCGTTGCGAGTTACCAGCAAACCAGCGGCTGTAGCCACCAGCAGCGCCGGAATTTGCGTCACCAAACCGTCCCCGACCGTAAGCAGAATATATTTTTGCAGCGCTTCCTCAAAAGAAAAGCCCAGCTGGATCATCCCGATGGCAAACCCGCCCAGGATGTTTACGATCACAATCACAATCCCGGCAATGGCATCACCCCGCACAAACTTGCTGGCGCCGTCCATGGCCCCGTAAAAATCAGCTTCCGCTTGCAACGTTTGTCGTCTGTTTCTAGCCGTATGTTCGTCAATTAAACCGGCATTAAAGTCAGCGTCAATGCTCATTTGTTTGCCGGGCATAGCATCGAGCGTAAAGCGGGCCGACACTTCTGCCACACGTCCTGCGCCGCTTGTTATGACCACAAATTGAATCACTGTGATAATTATAAAAATAATTAGGCCCACCACATAATTGTTACCTGCCACAAAATCACCGAAAGCGGCAATCATGGCGCCCGCCTCACCGCGGCTAAGAATCAACCTGGTGGACGAAACATTCAAAGAGAGGCGGAAAAGGGTTATCACAAGCAGCAGGGAGGGGAAGACGGAAAACTGCAAAGTTTGCGTAGTAAATAATGTTAAGAGCATGATTATCAACGACAAAGCAATAGAGAGCGTTAAGAGCAAATCTAAAAGTAAAGGGGGAATGGGGATGATAATAATCATCACCACCGCCACCACCGCAGCGGCCACCAGCATATCTGCATTTTGCAGCATACCCAGCCATCCGCGGCGGGCAAAAGTTTTAGCCAAGATTATGCCATCCTCTCAAAGCTAGCAGCCCAGTCTCAGCGCAGCTTATAAACGAGCGCCAGGATTTCTGCCACCGCTTGGTAAAGTTCCACCGGGATTTCCTGCCCGATCTCCACCTGGTCATAAAGTGTTCTTGCCACCTGCTTGTTTTCCACCAGCGAAACACCGTGCTCCGTTGCTACGTCGCGGATCCTCTTTGCCATCAGGGCAGCTCCTTTTGCTACCACCACCGGCGCTTCGTCCTCCGCCTCCCGGTAACGGACTGCAACCGCCAAGGCAGTAGGATTAGTGATGACTACTGTGGCACTAGGCACATCCTGCATCATGCGTTGCATGGCAATCTTACGCTGTTGCTCTCGCAGACGGCTCCGCAGCTGCGGGTCTCCTTCAGCCTGCTTGAATTCTTCTTTAACTTCCTGCTTAGTCATTTTCAGATTCTGGTTATGCTCATAGCGCTGAAAAAGATAATCCAGCAGCGAAAGGGCGAGAAAAACTACGGCGATTCTTAGCGACATGTCCAAGGTAAGCGAGCGGATCGTTTCCCACAGACCGCCTGCGTCTTGGTAAAGCGTGAGGAGCAGTGTTTCCAGATTATTGCGGATAAAGAGAAAGACTACAATTCCGACCAGAAATATTTTCAGCAGCAACTTAACCAGCTCAAAGAGCGACCGCTTAGAAAAATTCTTCTTGAAGCCTTCCACCGGATTCAGCCGGCTTAGCTGGGGATTAAGCGGTTCGGTTGTAAACAGAAAGCCTACCTGCAGATAATTGACTAGCAAACCGGTCAGCAGAGCAGTGAGAAACAGTGGCAGCGTCAGCAGAAAGTAATCTCCGAATACGGCCAAAGACAGGCTGCCGATGTTGCCGGGCGTCAGCAAGCTGCCGTCCATGAGCAAATAGCGGGTTGTCATCTGGGCAAAATAGGCAAACAGTAATTCACCGGCGGCTATAAAAAAAGCTGTTACCGCCAGCAGGTTAACCGCAGAATTTAATTCTGCCGATTTAACTACCTGGCCCTTTTTGCGCGCTTCCTCCCGGCGCCGCGGTGTGGCGTCTTCCGTCTTATCCCCTTCAGCAAAAAGCTGCAGGTCCATTTGCCCAAAAGCAATTAAAAGAGGCCAAAGAGCGTGGCAATCTGGCTCTGCATGCGGGCAAATACAGTTATCAGCAGACTTGCCATATACGGGAAAATCAGATAAACGATAAATAGCGCAACCCCCACCTTTAAAGGCATTCCCTCCATAAAGACATGTATTTGGGGAACCGTTTTAGATAGCAGACCGAGCGCCAGGTCAGAAAAGATTAAAACTGCAACGACAGGCGCCGCCAGTTGAAACGCTACCAGAAACATCTCAAAAATAAATTGCAAAAATTGCGGGATTAAATGCGGAGAAAAAACTGCGCTGCCCGGCGGAATTATTTCAACAGAACGGGACAAGGCCAAAAATAACTGATGATGCCCGCTAAGCGAAAGATAAAAAACTAAGGCAAAGAGATAGTAAAATTGTTCAAAAATTGTTACCTGGCCGCCAAACTGCGGATCAAAAATGGAAGCCATCATTAAGCCTGACTGCATATCGACCAACTGTCCCGCCAGCCTGACTGCGCTAAAAATCAGCAAAACCAAAAAGCCCAAAGTCAAACCAAAGAGGACTTCCGAACCGACAGCCAAAAGATAAGTAAGATAGTGTGCCGGCAATTCAGTTGAGCCGGGAGGGGTTGCGAGAAAAATCAGTAACGCCAGCAGGCCGGCAAAGCCCACTTTTGCCAGTGCCGGGATGCCTTGCCAGGAAAAGAAAGGGAGTACGGCAATCAGGGCGGTGAAGCGGGTGAAAAGCAGAAAGAAGACGGACCATTGCTCGAGTGTCATCTGCCGCTACGACCCAAAGGAGCCTAGATGAGCAAAAATGCTGACTGTGAGCTGGATCAGCATGTTAAGCATCCAGCCGCCAAAAAAGAGCATGCTGATGAACACGGCGACAATTTTCGGTACAAACGTTAACGTAGGCTCCTGAATCTGTGTGGTAGCCTGAAACACGCTGACACTAAGACCGACAATCAGGCTGACGATGAGCACCGGGGCGGAAATATACAAAGTGGCCAAGACCGCCTCCCGGGCAACTGTCAGGACAAGCTCTTGAGACATGTTATCATCCCCGTCCTATGCGAAACTCTCAACCAAAGACTGAACGACCAAATGCCAGCCGTCTACCATGACAAACAACAATAATTTAAAGGGCAGGGAAACCATTACCGGCGGCAGCATAAACATCCCCATCGACATCAATGCGCTTGCCACGACCATATCTATCACCAGAAAGGGAATAAAAATCATAAACCCCATCTGAAATGCTGTTTTCAGTTCAGAAATGACAAAAGCGGGAATCAGGACGTGCAACGCCACATCAGCTCGTGAGCGAGGTTTTTCGGCGTTGGCAATGTTGACAAAAAGGGCCAGATCCTTTTCGCGCGTATGACGGAACATAAATTCGCGCAGAGGCAGCATCGCCGCAGTCAGCGCCTCATTGAATTCAACTTCCTCTGCAAGGTAGGGCTGAATCGCCGTCGTATTCACCTCTTGGTAGACCGGAGCCATAATAAAAAATGTCAGAAATAATGCGAGACCAATCAACACTTGGTTTGGCGGGATCTGTTGGGTGCCTAAAGCGCTGCGCACAAAAGAGAGCACGATAACTGTCCTGGTAAACGATGTCATCAGTGCTAAAATGGCGGGTACAAGTGTCAGGACAGTAAGCAACAGCAGCAGTTGGAGCGAACCCACCACCTGCTCCGGCTCAGTGGCTGTGCCTAGCTCAAGATTGAGATTCGGAATAGGAATGGCAGGCTGAGCAAAAACGGGGGACGCCTGCAGCAATGCCAGCAGAAGAAACATGCCCAGACTAAGAATGACAATCTTTTTCTTGCGGATGATCATCTTCCTGATCTTTCCTCTCTTTTACTCGTCGAGCGCGGCGTAAAATTTGCCTGCTCAAGCCGCTTGTTTTTGCCTTGCTCTTTGCTAAAATTGCCGCAAAATCCGGGGGAAGGTGAGGCTCTCCATCCGGCACATGCAGTTCACTGGCAGGAATCTCTGCCAGGCGTTCTATCTTTGCCGGTGTCAAGCCGATTAACAGAAAACGATCGCCCACCTTTACCAGACAGAGTGCTCCGCGCATTCCAAGCGGAATCCGTTCCACCACTGTTATGTTACTCTTCCGCCTTGCTTGAGTCCCTTGCAGCAAGGGCAAGCCATAACGGGTAGACCACCAAGCTAATGCCAAGACGAACAACAGAGAGAACAGCACACGCAGAAAATCCAGAAAACTATCCATCACGCTTGCTCCTTCTCCTCAGCATCTGCAGGCCTTTCACCCAAATGGGCTACCCGAAAAGCAAAATTATCGTTGATAACCACAACTTCGCCGCTGGCCAGCGGCTTGCCGTTGACACAGAGAGAAATATTTTCTCCCGCCAACTTATCTAGTTTAATTAGCGAATTCTTCTGCAGCGAAAGTATTTCCCGCACTGTCAGCGTGACACCGCCCAATTCAAGCGCCAAAGTAACCGGCACGACACTAAAGAAACCTACTTCCCTGCATTTTTCACCGCCGCTATTCTTTCGCAGCTCTGGAAACTCTACCCGCTCGATTTCCTGCAGCGGCAAGTTATTGAGTTCCGCTAGCGGTGCTTGTGCCGGCGGTACCCCTACACCCTGACTTTTCTTTAGTTCCTCCTCAGGATTTAGCCGCTTGACCAGTTCCTCTATTTCCTTAGCCGATAAAAAAGAAGACACAAGTCCACCCTCCGCATGCGCTTACTGAACGAGCAACTCAGTAAAATAAATTTCCTTAATTTCTCCGCTGGTCAAAAGGGCATTTAAATTTTTGATCAGTTCCGCCCGCAGTCTGGCAACTCCCTCAGCCGTAGCCATATCTTCCGTGGAAAAACTGCGCAGCACCTTGATTACCATGTCGCGGATCTGCACACTGCGCTGTTCCAACTCTCTCGACATTTTCTCGTCTGCATAGCCCAGGGCAATAGTTGCTCTCAGGTAACGACGCTGCTCTCTGTCAGAGAGGTTGACCGTAAAATCCTCCGGCCCGTGAATCAGCAACGGTTCTTCCTTCACAGGCTGATTAACACCCTCGTCTTGATTAGCCTGTACAAAAAAAGTATAGAAACCCAACCCACCAGCGAGCAGCGCCAAAACAATTACCGCGATTAACAGCAGTTTTGTTTTGCTTTTGCCGGGTTGTTTATCTTTTTTTTCACTGCTCATTTTGCGTCGCCTCCCCGTCAAGTAAATTAAGGTCTGAAATAATTATATTGACACGGCGGTTTTGCGCGCGCCCGGCAACCGTCAGATTTGTTGCCAGCGGCTGATATTCACCGTAGCCGCTGGCAATAAAACGCCTGGCAGGCAGCTTTTGTTCCTCGCTGAAAAAACGCACGACCCGGACGGCTCTGGTCACGGAAAGCTCCCAGTTGGATGGGAATTGCGCCGTATTTATCGGCACATTGTCGGTATGGCCCTCGACAATAATCTGATTAGGCATTTCCGCAATAATCCTTGCCACCTTCTGCAACAATACTTGCGCTTCCTGCCTGATTTCCGCCCTGCCGGAATCAAACAAAATCTGGTCCTGAATTTCCAGCACTACTCCGCGCTCCTCGATACGCGTTTTGATCATCCCTTCCAGACCTTCTTGCCGCAGCTGCTCCTTGACCTCCTGATACGTCACTAGCACATCCTGAAAATTATGATCGACAGTCAGTTCAATCATCTCGCCGCTGGACGGGTCAGGCGACAACTCCATAATCCCTTGTTCTCCCAAAAAAGAAATTTGAATAGATGACATGATCTGCTGAAATTTCTGGACATCGAGTACGGAAAAAGAATAAAGCAGCACAAAGAAAGCCAGCAACAAAGTCACCATGTCGCCGTAAATAGTCATCCACTCCGGAGCACCGGTTGCCTGATGCCGCTCCCTCTTTTTTTTAGGCATTGTCGTAGACCACTTCTTCGCCGCTCTCCGTTGTCTGCTCAGAGTTTTTGCGCTCCATCTTTTCCCGCTGGCTGGGCGAAGCGAAAGCCTTCATTTTCTCCTGTAAAATGCGCGGGTTTGTTCCGGCCTGGATGGCAAGGATTCCCTCCACCACCGCCTCCTTCAAGGCGATTTCGGCATCAGAGCGGATGGCCAGCTTGCCGGCAATGGGAATAAAAATCAGGTTGGCCATCAATGCGCCATAGAAGGTGGTCAAGAGAGCCACCGCCATCCCGGGGCCAATTGCGGCAGGATCTTGTAAATTGGTCAACATTTGAATCAAGCCGATCAGCGTGCCGATCATCCCGAAAGCCGGCGCGAGTGAGCCCCATGTCCGAAAGACATCTTGACCGAGGCGGTGCCGTGTAGCGGTGGAGGCGATTTCCGTATCCATTATATCCCTCACTATGGCGGGATCCAACCCGTCAATCACCATTTGCAGTCCGTTGACAAGAAAGGAGTCATCCAAAGCGGTCAGATCGTCTTCTAACGCCAGCAGTCCCTCGCGCCGCGCCTTTTGCCCGAGACGAACAAAAAGTTGAATCAACTCACCGATATCTCCGACTTCGCTGAAGAAAGCATTTTTTGTTACCCGCACAACCATACTGATCTGCTGCATCTGAAAACTGATTAAGAGCGCGGCAAAGGACCCTCCCACCGTAATCATCAGCGAGGGAAGATTCCAAAAAAGCAGGATGCTTCCTCCAATGGCGATGGAACCCAGCACCAGAAATAGGCCTAAGCCTATCCCCAAGATAGTCATAGAATCCATGCGTTGTCCCATAATCAGCTCACCTCGTATGCTTAACGCTTCAGGTTAACCACTTCCTGCAACAGATCGTCTGAGGCGGAAATCATCCGGGAATTAGCCTGAAACGCCCGGGAAGTGGTAATCATTTCCGTAAACTCCACAGACAGATCCACATTGGACATTTCCAGCGTAGCAGTTTCAATCATGCCCCGTCCCTCCAGGCCGGCACCACCGATGCGGGGCAGCCCTGAGTTAGAGGAAATCTGAAACATATTGGCTGCCGCTTTCTGCAATCCTTCCGGATTGGGGAAGCCGGCAAGCGCCACCTGTCCTAAAGCAACTACTAGACCGTTGGTGTAAACGCCGTTAATCACCCCGGTGTTGCCAATCATAAAGCTCTCCAACTCGCCCACCGGGAAGCCGTCTTGGGAACGAACCATTGCGCTGCTACGTCCCACCACCTGGGTAAGTCCGGAGAAATCGGGGGCAACGCTAAGCGGCGCTACACCCGGCGGGGAAAAACCAATCGGTCCGCCGGTAGAAGCGGTAAGATTGCCGGAGGCATCGAAAGTCAGCGTGCCGCTGCTGCCGGCAGTCATGGCATGAGTGCCGCTCGTGGCAGCCCAGCTCCAAGCATTGCTTGCCGTCTTGGTCAGCGCGATAGCGATAGTATGCATCCCGCCTTGCGAGTCATAGGCTATCACTTCAGCTGTATGCGAGACAGCCGGCGGAACCGGGATGGCAGCTAACGCGTCTAAGTTGCCGCCTAGAACTAAGTTTTCAGTAGCCCTTGTATTAACCCGGTTACCGATAGGGATATTAAGCGCGCGCAACGGCAAATTGGTGTCAATGTTGCCTGCGGCGTCGGCTGCCCAGCCAAGCGGCTTAAAGCCGTTGGCGGCGTTTACCAGCTCTCCGTCGGCGCCGACTGAAAATGCGCCGTCCCGCGTGTAAAACTGGCTTGTGCCATCACTCATCACAAAGAAGCCGTTGCCCTGGATAGCCAAATCTGTTGACCGTCCGGTGTTTTGCAGGCTGCCTTGGGTGTGAATCGTGTCAATCGCCCCGATACTCATCCCTAAGCCCACCTGGGCAGGATTGATTCCTCCCCTGCCTAATTGGGGCGCACTGGCGCCGCGGATATTTTGACTCAAAATATCCTGGAAACGCACCCGCCCGCCTTTAAAAGCGGTCGTATTAACGTTGGCGATATTGTTACCGATCACATCCATCTTAACCTGATGGTTACGCAGACCGCTTACCGCCGTAAACAATGATCTTTGCATAAAGATAACCTCCTTAGTTTGAGGGTTTGGCCGCTTCTCTCACTCCACGGCTGTGGCTTCCTCGAAAAGAGGTCCGGCCACTTATTTAATAATTACTGCGCTGTCAATATTGGTAAAAACATGTGCGCGCATATCTTCGCCACCCAAGGCGGTAATAATTGTTCTGTTTTTAACGCTTGCCACCAAGGCTAACTCATCATACAACAATAAAGAAGAACGTGCCCCCTTTTTTTCGGCTGCGCTGACAGCCTGATTGATTTTAGTCAGTTCATTTTCTCCCAGTGTAATCCGTCTCTCCTGCAAGCGTTGCAACGCATGGGCGGAAAATTTCACTGCTTCCTGTTTTTGCAGTGTTTCCTGCCAAAGCTGACCAAAAGCTGTCACCTCTGTCCCATTTTGCCTCTGCGGCGCTTTGGTTGGAACCTGACCCGCAGCAGGTGTCACGACTTGTCCCGGGAAACGGATGTTGCCAGAATTCATTACTTTTCACCACCTGTTTCAAAAGCGCTTCACTGACCTTCCTTAACAGCTGTGAAGCTGATTCTGGACTGTGTCAGCGCAGGCAAATTCACCCATCAAAGACTCTCAGCCCTGACTGATAACAACTTTTCAAGCCCATGGCGGATACCATCAATTACCAGCATTGGTTTGCCTTGTTCGTATTCCACCGCACTGACCGTACCGGTAACAGGTTTACCGTCCTCACTCGCTACAGTGACGTTTAAACCCAAGTAGGCCGGCGCATTACCGATAAAATCGTTTGCATCTTTAGACTGCATTGTCACCAGCTCTGTCAGTGTGGCATTAACATTCTGCAGTTGTTCGAGCGATGTAAACTGTGCCATCTGCGCGACAAAGGCACTATTGTCCTGCGGCTTCAACGGATCCTGGTAGCGCAATTGTGTCACCAACAGCTTTAAAAATACATCCTTGCCGAGGGTTTGCATAGCACCGGTAGAACCCTGTGCTGCAGTCGAGTTTGTCGGAGCGCCCCCTGCGGCCGCTATCATAGTCATCTGCTCATCACCTCCATTATTTTTCAGACACGGACATCGACCAAAGCTTGACGCAGACTGACAGGCTGTCCTCCCCTTTCCGCAGCGGCTGCTGCCATGGCAGAGCGTTTGCCCTTGACTTCCGTTTGCTGCCAGAAGGGACTAAACGATCTCTCCTGCCGGAAGTCTTGCTGACTGCCTACAGTCACAGTCAACTCCGCCACTTGAATCTGCTGCGCCTCCAAGCGCTGTTTTACCTGTCCAAGCGCGGCATCAAGCGCTTCCTTCACATACAGGTTCTCCGTCATAATCCTTGCCATTAAGCGGCCATCTTCCAGGCGCAGGCTGATTTGCACTTCCCCAAGCGCAGCAGGCCTAAGTCGGACAGACAAAGTGGAATCTCCCTCTGCCTCTCTCCTAAAGACCATCTTTTCCAATGCCTGCTCCGCAACGGCTGCCCGGCCAAGCGGCGACTCGGCAAAGCGAACTGCCGTTGCCGAAAGCGCCTGTCTCTCTGAGAAAGCTTGATAGCCCAAGGACGACGGCGCTTGAATGGTTGATAGCGGCTCCGCTCTATTTGCGTGGGAAACAGGCAAATCGACGACTACTTTGTCTGCCGTATGCAAATGAAGGAGCGGTTTTTCTACAGAAGCAGGTTTTGCGGAGGCGGCAGTTTTGTCAGCCGTCTCTCTATTTTGTTCCGCAAGCAAAGTTTCAGGCGGCAGCTTTTCCGCCCCCGCTTCGGCCGCCGCGACTGCCTGGAAGACAGCCGTCACCGGCTCCGGCAGCAACTTTTCCGCCCCGAGGTTAGCAACTACGGCATCTTGGAGCGCAGCCGCCGCGTCAAGCGGGAGCGCCTTACCGGAGAGGACAGTCGATCCGCCGGCACTGGAGCTGCCGCTCGCGCCGCCTTCAGCAAGCTCCCCGAGTTGAAGCGGCAATCCGCGCAAAACCGCCGGCAACCAGAGTGCCGCACTGCCGGTCGCGCCATTCTCTTGAAACAGGGGCGATCCGCCGCCGTCTGAGGTCGCCTGCGGCATCATTTGCGGTAATAAGGCGGCAAGCAATTTTGGCAGCGCGCCCGCCTCTTCCTCTGAGCCGGCCGCTTGCGCAGCCGCAACGGCGACTTGCGGACCCAAGCCGGGCAGTTGCTGCAGCATGGCAAGAAGCCCCGCAAAAGCGGCCGTCTGACGCCCGCCCCCAGGCTGCGGCGACATAAGTTTGCTCTGCATCGCCGGTACAAGCAGGGAAAGAGTATTCATTTCCATGATTATCACCTCCTTTCATAAAACATCCTTCTCAATCCTGCCGCTTGCGCTGCTGGCAGATAAAACGCGCCATTTCGTCATTCTCACGTTGTTCAGCTTGGTTCAACCGGTACAAAAAGCGTGCTTCTCCTTTTTCACGTAAAGTATCCATCACTTTGCGTTCTTGCCAGCTCTTTTCCGTCAGGAGCAACTGTTCGCGCAGACGATCTTCCGAGCGGGCTGCCGTCTGTTCCCCTTCTTTAATGCGGCCCGCGAGCAGCACGGTATAATCACAGGTGAGCAGAGCACGCTGCACATCAATCTGCCCGGACTGACAAAGAAGGACATCTTCCTGCAGCTTGAACAAATCATCCCGCAAACTAACCAGAGCTGCTCTGGCATCTTCCGCCTCCCTGGCTGCTTGGCTCAAGCGGCGCTGCTCCTCATCTTCCCTGTTCTTCCTATAATCCAACACTTTCTGTAAAGGAAAGCTATACACTGAGATTACTCCTTCCCCAGAAGAATTTCCAGATTATCCCGGGCAAGCGCAAACGGTTCGCATTCGGCCGCATCCTGGCGCAAAAAGGCCTGCATCTGGCTAATATATTGACGAGCCTGATCAACCCTGGAATTGCTGCCTTGCACATAAGCACCGATATTAATCAAATCTTCAGCTTCGTGGTAGGCGGAGAGGTAATCACGGAAGCGGCCTGCCAGGCTTTGATGTTCTTTATCTACAAGGTCGGGCATCAAGCGGCTGATACTCCGTAAAACATCGATGGCAGGAAAATGATTTTTTGCCGCCAAATCACGTGAAAGAATAATATGTCCATCCAAGATACCCCGTACTGCGTCAGCCACCGGCTCATTAAAGTCGTCGCCGTCAACCAGCACAGTATAAAGGCCGGTAATAGAACCCTGGGCTGAGGTGCCCGCTCGCTCCAGCAGTCTTGGTAAGAGAGCAAATACCGACGGCGTATAACCCTTGGTAGTAGGCGGCTCGCCGATGGCCAGTCCGACTTCCCGCTGAGCCATCGCCAGCCTTGTAACCGAATCCATCATCAGCATCACTTTCTTGCCTTGGTCACGGAAATATTCCGCGATAGTCGTGGCCACCAGCGCTCCTTTTATGCGCAACAATGAAGGTCGATCTGACGTAACGGCCACCACCACTGAGCGCGCAAGCCCCTGCTGACCTAAATCCCGCTCGATAAAATCCACCACTTCTCTGCCCCGCTCACCTACCAGGGCGATTACATTAACATCTGCCTCGCTCTGCTTGGCGATCATCCCCAGCATGGTCGATTTGCCAACGCCGCTGCCGGCAAAAATGCCTATCCTTTGACCCTGGCCGCAGGTCAGAAACATATCAATGGCGCGGATGCCGGTAGGCAATATTTCTCTAATCCGTTGCCGCGTCAGCGGATTGGGAGGATCATTATCCACCGGGTAACTGCACCCCAAACCACTCAACCCGCTCCCATCCAGAGGAAGGCCCATCCCGTCGAGCACTTGCCCCAAAAGAGCCGGACCCACACGCACCGTAAAGGCACTGCCGGTAGGCAAAACCTGACAACCGGGCGCAATGCCGCGCAAATCACCCAAAGGCATCATCAAGACATGACCGTTCTTAAAGCCTACCACCTCGGCCGCGACAGGCGCAGCTTTGGGGTTGACGAAAATCTGACAAACTTCCCCGACAAAAACCTGCAGACCTCGCACTTCGATTGTTAGCCCGACCACCTGGGTCACGCGGCCGATAACTTTGGCCCGGGGAAAGGCTTTTACCGCATTCAGATATAAGTCTAAGTTATCCATGATTAGTCACGTCCGCCAATACCGCACGCAGCGCAGCAAAGCGCTCATCCAGCAGACATTCAATCAAGGCACCGTTTGTTTCCACGCGGCAACTGCCTGCCGGCATCTCGGGGTCGGCAAAGAGATTAAGCGTACTGTTCTCCCGCACTTCCGCCTGCAACTCAGCCAGCCTTGCCTGGCAGAGCAGCAGATCACCGGGGTGGAGGCGGATCAGAATTTCGCCGGACTCATTAAGCAGACGCAATGCCTCTCGCACAATGGCGACAACGCTTTCCGGTTCAATAGTCAGCTGTCTGCCGACCAGTTTCTCCGCCACAGACACAGCCAATTCCACCACTTGCGGCTCCATCCGCCCTAAAGTCTTCTCCCGGAACTCGACGGCTGCCCGGAGCATAGCTTCAGCTTCACGGCGCAATCCGATCCCCACAGTTTGCCCTGCACCCAAGCCTTCCAGATAACCGTTGTCATAGCCACGCTTACGTGCTTCCTCTTCTAAAATAGCAATCTTCATTTCCGTCTGAAGAAAAAGATTTTCACACTCGCTGCCGGCGGTTGCCAAAATTTCCGCACTCTGTCTGGCTGCAGCCGCCAGCATTTCTGACACCTGCTCCTCTGCCTGGGCGATGACACAAGGGAGAGAATTCTCTCCATGTGCTGCCTCAATCCCTTCCGCGCCGCTAGGTAAAATTGCTTCACAAGCAGGAAGGCGGCAGATCTTCTCAGTGATTGCTACTTGCTCTGCTTTAAGCAGCCTAGATAATAATGGCATCTTCACCACCCCGAGAAATAATTATCTCACCGGTCTCATCAAGCTTACGAACAACGCTGACAATCCGCTGCTGTGCTTCTTCCACCTCACGCAAGCGAACAGGACCCATAAACTCGACATCTTCCTTCAGCATTTCTGCTGCCCGCTTGGAAACATTACGGAAAATGCGTTCCTTAACTTCTTCGCTGGAGCCTTTAAGCGCCAAAGCCAAATCTTTCTGGTCAACCTCACGAATAATCCGCTGAATGGAAGCGTTGTCCAAGGCGGTTACATCTTCGAAGATAAACATCAACTTACGTATTTCATCAACAAGCTTCGGATCATCTTTCTCAAGTTCTTCCAAGATTAGTTTCTCTGTACCGCGGTCTACATTATTTAAAATGTCCACCAGCGCCTGGATCCCGCCTGCGGCAGCAAAATCCTGCTGCACTACGGAAGAAAGACGCTCTTGCAGCACTCCCTCCACTTCTTTTAACACATCAGGTGAAGTCCGATCCATCAGCGCAATTCGCCGAGCGATCTCAGGCTGCTGTTCATCAGGCAGACTGCCCAACACCTGAGATGCCTGCAGCGGGTCGAGATAGGACAGTATTAAGGCGATCGTTTGCGGATGTTCTTGGCCGATTAGATTTGTCAGCTGTTTGGGATCTGCCTTCCTGACGAACATAAACGGTTTAATTTGCGAAGCTTCTTTCAATTTCTTAATGATTTCAGTCGCTTTTTGAGTGCCTAATGTCTGCTCCAAAAGGTTGCGCGCATAATCCAGCCCGCCGTCCAACATATAGCGCTGCGCTTGGCTAAGCAATAAGAATTCTTCCAGCACTTCCTCAATGGTAGTCACTTCCACTTTGGTGGTATTAGCAATTTCCAGAGAGATACGCTCGATATCAGTCTCGCTGAAGTGCCTGAGAATTTTTGCCGAGACCGACGGGCCGAGTGCCATCAATAAAATAGCCGATTTTTTTAGACCAGTGGATTTATTGCGCGCCAAAAACTATCTCTCCTATTCTTCAGCCAGCCACGCCCTGATCAAATAAGCTGCCGCATCAGGCTCCTTCTCCGCCAGCTGACGGGCACGTCTATGCAAAAGCTCCTCTTCACTTTGCAGTTCCTCAACTGCCGGAGTTCCTGCCAGGATGGGCATATGCGGTACTGTGGCAAGCTGGGCTTCTAACTCCCGTTCACGGCGTGCTCCTCTTGTCCTTAATACGAGCACGAAAAGCAAGAGCAGCAGTAAGGCGGCAACGCCCAGATAGATCAGCTGTCCCCTTTGCTCCCTGCGCAAAGCCTCGTCCATCTCTCGTTTGGCTTCATCTAGCTGTGAAGTATCAAAATTCATTCCCTGAACACTGATGCTGTCCCCGCGCGCCACCTGATAACCAATGGCGGCGCCGACCAGCTCATTTATCTGCGCCAACTGCTCTTCGGTCAGCACGCCGCCGTTATCGTTCACAACAACGGCGGCATGCAAACGGATCAAGCGCCCGGGTGCCTGAATCTGCCGCTCCGTTGTTTCGCTGATTTCGTAGTTAATAGTTTCCTCATCCCGCTCATAGCGAGAGTCGCCGCCGGCGGCGGCAAATGGATAACCGGGGATATTGCTGTCCGTCCCTGCTTCCCCGGGGATAGTTCCTGTCCCCTCAAAGACCTCCCGCGTAACGGCTCTGCTCCGAGGCACTCCCTCCGGAGCAAAAGTGATGACGCTTGATTCACGGGAATCAAAATCCAATTCAGCCGTTAACATCGCGACCGCCTGCCCCGGGCCTAAAACACGCTCCAGCACCCGCTGCACCCGTTGCTCCATTTCTTTTTCAAAGGAACGCCTTACCTCCAACTGCCGCAAAGTAGCTTCGGCTAACTGGCCGGAGGAAGACAGCTCCGCAGTTAAATCGCTAAGAATGTTTCCCTGGGTATCAATCACTGTCACATTTTCCGCCGTCAAGTTCTCCACACTGCCTACCACCAGAAAAACAATCCCGCGGATTTGCTCAGGCTGCAGGCGGGAAAGAGGCCTGAGGCGCAAGATAATCGATGCGGTCGGCGCTGCCGTGTCCTGAATAAAGACGCTTGGTTCAGGAAGGGCCAAGTGCACCCGCGCTTGTTCCACCTCTTCCAACTGAACAATAGTCCGGCGGAGTTCTTCTTGGAGCGCCCGCAGATAGTCCAAGCGCCGATTAAAATCGGTAGCGCCAAGCTGCGTCCTGTCAAAAAGTTCAAAGCCTGCACTGCCGCCAACCAGCGCTCCGGCGCTGGCCAACTGGATTCTCATCTCATAAACCTGATTCTGCCCAACCAGAATCGTTCTGCCTTCATCCGCCAACTGATAGGGCACATTCAGCTCCTGCAAGCGGGCGGCAATCCGCCCGGCGTCAGCCGGCTCCAGCCCCGAAAACAGTGGAGCCATCCTTGGGCGCGAAAGCGCCTGTGCCAAATAGAAAAGAGAAACAAGAACGGCTGTCAGCAAAATGATCACCGCTAATTGCTTTTGCTTACTGATTTGCTGCCAGCGTTCCGACAGCGTCCGAATCGAAATCGCGGCCCGGCTTTCCTCCGCCAAAACTCATTGCCCCTTTCTGCCCAACCCGGGTAAACGCGAAAAAATTATGTACACACCGCAACCGGGCGAACACGCAGGTTCACCCCTACAGCTCCCTGCTCGGCTATTCCCCTCTCCGTGCCCGGCTATTCCCCTAAAGCTCCCTGCCCGGCTATTCCCCTCTCCCTGCGGGAGAGGGCTAGGGTGAGGGCCAGGGTTTGAGGGCCAGGGTGAGGGCCAGGGTTTGAGGGCCGGGGTTTGAGGGCCAGGGTTTGAGGGCTAGGCTTCTGCAGTTAACTAAATCTGCATCCGTGAAATTTCCTGATAAGCCTCCACAACCTTATTGCGCACCTGCACCGTCAGCTGCATGGCCAGCTTAGCTTGTTCAACAGCAATCATCACTTGGTGGATATCTTCTGCCTGACCCATAGCCAATTTTTTAGCAGCGTCATCTGCCTGAAGCTGCAGCTTGTTTACATCGTTTAGGGCACTTGTTAAGGCAGCCGCAAAGCCATCCGTCTGCCTAGCTTGCGCTTCCGGCTGAATTTTTTGCCATTGCAGCGGGATAAAAGGGTTGTTACCTTGAATTTTCACTTTCACTCACCTATCCTCTGCCAATTTCCAGCGCCTTCAAAAACATGCTTTTCGCTGCATTTAAAGATGTCACGTTAGCCTCGTAAGCGCGGGTAGCCGTAATCATATCTACCATTTCCTGAATCACATTTACATTTGGGTAAGCTACATAGCCAGCCGCGTCTGCATCAGGATGTCCCGGTTCGTAAACTAACCTGGGCGGCGTCTGGTCTTCGCTTACTGACACCACCCGCACTCCCTGTCGGTTGCGGCGGGCGGCGTCCATTTGTTCTGCGAAAACGGCGGACCTGCGCCGGTAAGGGCCACCATCTTCAGTGCGCGTACTATGTGCGTTGGCAATGTTATTAGCAATCAAATCCAAGCGAAAACGTTCAGCCGTCAAGCCGGATGAGGAAATCTGCATCGCCTTAAAGATCTGCATACTTACCTTCTCCCTTCATGGATCACATAACGCAATAGTGCCTGCCGGCCGCTTAATACCTGAACGAGCGCATTATAGTTCAACTGGTTTGCGGCAAGCATCGCCATTTCACGCTCTATATCGACATTGTTGCCATCAGGCCGCATACTTGACTGCAAGTCAGTTTTAACATCATGGCCCACATCCTGCAAGCTGGGACCTCTGCCCATGTGACGGGGGTGGGTGGCGGCAAGAGGGAGGCGGGAAGGAGCGAGCAACGCCTGGCGCAACTCTTCTTCGAAGTGAACTTCTTTTCTTTTGTAAAGCGGTGTATTAAGATTGGCAATATTATGCGCCATGACTCGCTGCCGCTCTCCCGCTGCGTCAAGGCCTTTCTGCAAGACGAGAGAAACTTTATCAGTCGATAAGCCGTTAATCATCATCCCCTCCTTGCCTTTCGGCAGGCTCAACTTTCGACAAGCCTGACCGTTTAGTTACCGTCTTCTCTTACTTTTCGCTAAATATGGAAAAAATCCTGCAAAGATTAAAAAAAATGGCAATAAAAGTAGAAATACTTAACATAATATGTAATTTTTTCAACAAGAAAGGACATGGCTTCCCTCACCCTAACCCTCTCACATTATTTTGAGATCGGACTCGTTGGGAGAGGCTGCCTTCCCCAAAAAAAAACAGCCTCAAATGTTACTTTGAGACGCTTTGCGGCAGTACTAAATTTCAGCTCCTCTGTCTATAGCTAATTTTTTGCCAGCCTCATTTGGGCTAGCCGAACAATATTTTTATTTTTTAGTTGTTCTATCTCTGCCAGAATTTCTGCCAGCTGCGCCAACACTTTTTTGTAACGCAGGAAAACTCGCGTCTCCGTCAAACAGGCAAGCAGATCAAGGGAAAGATTGTTGCCGGGCAAAGCCTCACGGAGCAACTGCCTGTTCTTTTTTTGCGGCTCCTCCAGCTGCTGAATACGCCGCATAATTTCCTCCGCACAATGGAGCAGCTCAACTAACTGCAGCATTTCCCGGGTTTCAATCAGCGAGCCTTCCTCTTGGGCAATTTGATGTACCTTCTGGTAGAGCATGTACTGCTGTTGATAATTCGCGCTCAATTGCTCAAGCAATTCCGTCACCGTAGCTGCCACGCTTCATCCTCCTCATGAGAGTTGATCTACCATCATACCAACAAAGCTTTTCATTTCAGTCAACATTTCCTGCACTTTTGCGGGAGACAGCTGATGAATCAGCTCCTGCGTTGTTCTATTGAGCGCAAAGATCCGCGGGGCATCATCCTCGAGCAAGACAAAAAGCAGGTTAATACCCAAGGAGTCTGCCGTCTTGTTCAGTTTTTGCACCGCCGCAGCCAATTCATCTCGGTTTGGAGTTTCCCGTTCTTGCTCATGGCTGTTTTGACGGTCTTCGGCAAACTCAACCTGTCGGCTCTCTTGCACCAACTGTTTTTTTACTTTTTCCTGAATCCTGCTCATAATCACAGGATCCACCCCTTGCACTTTCACAGCCCATCCCCCGCTTCACGAGACAGCTACACTTTCTTTTCGTTAGCTTATTATCGGTCGCAAATAAAAAAACTTTACTTTATTTTAGCAGAAGTATTAAGTTTTTTCAGCTTTTACCGAAAATATTAGACAAACTAACGCGCGTGCGGCCTTACTCTGAAAATCCCCTCTCCCTCTGGGAGAGGGTTAGGGTGAACTGAAAATCCCCTCTCCCTCTGGGAGAGGGTTAGGGTGAGGGGTGTTTTCATCCAACCGATCTTGCCACAGACAATGTTGTTCAACTAACAAAAGGCAAGAGCAAAGCATTTTTCGCCGGGGCGAAGACGAGGAGGTGAAAAGGTGAAAATCGGAGCGGCAAATTCTCAGCCTGCAATTACAGCGGACGGGCTTAGAAACATTACCAACGAAATCAGCCACCCGGCCAAAGCACGAGAAAAAGAGGAAAGCATTAAAGGAGCCCCCAACCCTGTTGCGGAAGTTCATCCTCCGGCTCATGCGACGACGGAAATAGATGCTGCCGTCAACAAAGTAAACAGCGCTTTAGACGCCTTTAGTTTCAGCCTGCGCTTCAAAATCCATGACGAGTCCAACAGGGTAATGGTGCAGGTTATCGACAAAGAAACTGATGAGCTGATTAGGGAAATACCGCCGGAGCGTTTACTGAGGCTGGCGGCGCAAATCCAAGAAATGATTGGCCTGCTGCTGGACACAAGGCGTTAGGAAAGGAGGCTCAAAGATGCTGGCAAACCCTTACCGCACATATTTACACACTCAAATAGAAACTGCGTCCGGCCTGAAGCTAATCATCATGCTCTACAACGCCGCCATTAAATTTACCAAACTGGCACAAATGGGCCTGGCAGAAAACAAACTTGAACAAAGCCACATTAATAACGTCAAAACGCAGGATATTCTTTTTGAGCTGATGAATGCCCTCGATCCAAACCAGGGAGAGATGGCTGACAGCCTTTACCTGCTCTACGACTACATGCAGCAGCGCCTCGTTACTGCCAACCTCAAAAAAGAAGCGGCGCCTTTGGCTGAAGTTGAAAGTTTGCTTGTTGATTTGCGCGACACATGGCTGCAAGCCTTTAATCTCACACAGTAATCAAGCCAGAAACTCTACTCACCCCCCTCACCCTTACCCTCTCCCCCCAAAGGGTGGAGAGGGGATACGCTTGCTCCTCCATACAAAATCCCCTCTCCCTCAAGATTCCCCTCCCTTGGAGGGGTGGTGCGCAGCACCGGGGTGGTCCGATTCTTACCCAACCACAAGAACCGTCCCCTCGGTTAAACACACAAAAAAGACGGCGACGCCGTCTTTTTTGTGTGCCTGCCTAAAGACAAACCGCCTGAACTTCTTTTGCATTAGCCCTTAAGCTTTCACGGAAGCTGCCGATAAACTATGCAGAAATCAATAAGCGGAGGGTTCCCCGTGGAAGAGCTACTCACAACCTTGCAAGCACAACTAGCAACAGTCACTGCACTGACAGAAATCATCCGGCGTGAAAGAAACGCCATTGCCAATAACGAGCTGGCCTTACTGCAACGCTGCCAGCAGGAAAAGACGCAACTTCAGCACCGCTTGCGGCGGCTGGAGGAAAGGCGCGAGCTCTCTGCCCACGGCAAATCACTAAGAGAACTTGCGGCTGCTCCCGGCGCTCCGGCGGAAAAGCTGCTCACATTACGTCAAAATTTGCAGCTTGCCCTGCGGGAGCTAAAAATTGAAAACGAGACGAATGCCCTTTATCTCAAGCACCAATTGGCTTATATCAATTGTTTCCGCCAAGCTGCGGGAAAAGAGCAGCACGCGGACGGTTATACGAAAACGGGCAAAGTCAGCTCACAGCAAACCTTGTCTTACGCCATGGTCAGCATCTTGGCCTAACTCGCAAAGGAGGCTAGCGCAGTGTCAACTTTCTTCGGTTTAAATATTTCCCGCCTCGGGTTACAGGCACAGCAGAAATCCCTGGCAGTCACTGCTCATAATATCGCTAATGCCAACACTCCGGGTTATAGCCGTCAGCGCGCCCAGCTGACAACCACTAACCCTCTGCCCTATTTAAACGGTGAAGGCATGCTCGGCAGTGGCGTAGTCGTCGCTGAAATCGGCCGCATCAGAGACCGCTTTCTTGACACACAGCTCCGTCAGGAGGCACAAACCCTGGCCAAGTGGGAAACCCGCCATTCTTTTCTCAGTCAGGTTGAAGGCGTTTTCATGGAACCATCAAAAACAGGTTTTAGCAGTGTGCTAAACGCTTTTTATAATAGCTGGCAGGAGCTGAGCCTCAATCCGGAAAGCTCCTCTGTGCGAGCCGCGCTGCTGGAAAACGGCAACGCTTTTACAAACGCTGCCAGGCATACAAACGAACAACTAAAAGCTGTGCGCAGCCACATGGCCGAGCAGATCACGGCAAAAACGGAAGAAGTCAATACGCTGGCTGAGCAGCTGGCCGACCTTAATCGGCAAATTGTCAGCCTGACAGCCCAGCGCAACAGCCCCGCGGATTTGCTCGATCGCCGTGACAATCTCTTAAAAGAGTTGACCAAAATTATTGAGTTCGACACAGTCCTCAATGACAACTCCTCAATCAGCATCTTTATCGCCGGCAGGGCGTTAGTCGACAATAATCTCAATTTCCGCATTACAACGACTGCCGGGGCGCTTGACGGCGACTGGACGCTCTCGCCGCAGCCCGTCTGGGAACGCGATAATCAACCGCTAAACATGAGTAACGGACAGTTGGCCGGCTTAATGGAAACTCGTGACGTTCTGCTGCGGAGCTATATGGAAGACTTCTCGAGCATGGTCTGGGGCGTGATAAATTCGGTTAACGATCTGCACTCCACAGGCATGGACCTCTACGGAACAAGCGGCAATGCTTTCTTTACCGGCAGCGAAATCGAGACACTGCAGGTAAATGATCTGCTTAGAAATGATTCCGGACTGGTGGCAGCCTCCATGGCGGCTTTGCCTGGGCACAGTCAACCGGCTCCCGGCGACGGCGGAAACGCCTTGCTGATTGCCCGCCTGAGAAGTGCGGCAATCAGCATCGACCCCCTGCAGCCGGACGTGCGCCTGCGGGCAACGCTGGACCCGGCCGGGCTGACTACTTTTACTAACTTCCATCGGGATAATATCGCCCGCCTGGGAGTGGACACCCGCGAGAGCGAACGGCTGGCGGAAAACCAAACGTCCCTGATTGGGATGTTAAGACAAAGGCAGGACTCCATTGCCGGAGTCTCGCTTGATGAGGAAATGGCTAATATGATCCAGTTCCAATTGGCATACCAAGCTTCCGCCCGGATGATTACCGCCTTTGATGAGATTTATGATACGCTAATCAACAGAATGCTAAGGTAATATTTTTATTAGGAGGTGAATTCTCTTGCGTGTTACTCACCAAATGGTGAAAAACAGAGTGATCAGCAACATTCAAAACAATCTGCAAAATATGAGCCGCTTTCAAGACATGCTCTCATCAGGCAAAAGCGTCTCCAAGCCCTCTGACGAGCCGCTAAAGGTTGCCCGGATCATGGGCTATAATTCCGCACTGCAGCAGGTGGAACAGCACGAACGCAATATTGATGCCTCCCGCTCCTGGCTGAATACTACAGAAGACGCCCTGCACCACATCACGGAAATATTGCAACGCGCTCAGGAGTTAGCCGTGCGCGGCGCAAGCGAGACGCTCTCACCGCAAGCGCGCGAAGCAATCGGCCTGGAAGTAGACGAACTGATTAACGTCCTCGTGCAGTTTGGCAATACCAATTATGCGGGACGCTATATATTTTCCGGCCACTTGACGACCACCAAACCACTGGAGCGCGATTTTGGCGCAGGCGCAGGCGCTGCCGGCGTCAGCTATGCCGGCGACCATGGCAGCATTAACTGGGAAGTCGCGCCGCATGTGACTATCCGCAGCAACCTTACCGCTCACGAGCTCTTCTTTTCCTCCGGCCTTTTAGCCGGCATGGATGAATTGGCGCAGGCGATGTTTAACAATGATACTACCGCAGCTGGCAACTCCATCGAGAGCCTGCAGCAAGCAGCCGACAATGTGCTAAACAGGCGCGCCGCACTCGGCGCCATTTACAACGGCTTAGAGCTTTCCTCAGAAAGCTTTGCCACCCAGAAAATAAATTTTACCAGCCTGCGCTCCCAGCTGGAGGATATTGACTTTGCTGAAACGATGATGAATTTTTCGGTGATGGAGACTATTTACAAAGCCTCCCTTACCTCGAGCGCAAGAATAATGCAGCCGAGTTTGCTCGACTTTTTGCGTTAAATATTTTTTTAGTGAAAAAGGATGGTGCAAGCTATGACAAGAAAAAGCGTAACATTAAAAATGATTCCCGGGCTTTTGGGCTTTGAGGAAATTTCCGAATATCTCCTCGAACCCATCGCCGATAACCCCTGCTTTTTTTCCATGTCCGCGCCGGCTGGACCCGCCTTTATTCTGACTAAGCCTGCCTTCTTTTTTCCCGACTACCTTGTGCAGGTTAAACGGGATGAATTGGCGAATATTGCATTAGAGGAAAAAGAAGCGGAAGTCTACTTGCTTGTGACCGTGCCGGCAAAAACTGCGGAAGCGACAGCCAACCTGCTTGCTCCCTTAATCGTCAATACGGCGCAAGGCTTAGCCTCGCAGCTTGTGCTGCACCAATCCGGCTACACAACGAAACATTTCCTTTTTCCGCCCGAGCAACAAAGAAGCTGCGGCTAGGAGGAGTCACCTTGCTTATTCTGACCCGCAAAGCCGGCCAAAATTTGGTCATCGGCGATAGTATTACTGTTAAAATTCTGGAAATCAAAGGCGACGCCGTAAAAATAGGCATCGCAGCGCCGAAAGAGGTGGCTGTGAACCGTGAGGAGGTTTACGAGGCCATCCGCCAGGCAAACCGAGCGGCGGCGCTAAGCCACGACGAGCTGCCGCGCTTGCCTGTGCCCAAAAAATAGCATTCTGCTTGCGTAGCCGACTTAAAACGCGGCTCTTTTTTTTTGAGTAATAAGAACCACCCCTCCTCAGGAGACCACCCCGGTGCTGCGCACCACCCCTCCAAGGGAGGGGAATGGCACGTAACTATCGCAAAACATAAGAGCACCACTACTCCAAGGGAGACCATCCCAGTGCTGAGCACTATAGTAACTACCGGCACCTAATTCCCCTCCCAACAGAAGCTACCGGCAAATTCCCCTCCTTTGGAGGGGTGCCCGTCAACTTATCCCCTCTCCCCCCGGGAGAGGGCTAGGGTGAGGGCGTATGAGATCCCCCTCCTTGAGCTCCACTCAACTAATTTGCCTCCCATAATTCCCCTCCTGTGGAGGGGTGCCCGTCAACTTATCCCCTCTCCCCCCGGGAGAGGGCTAGGGTGAGGGCTGTATGAGGTCCCCCTCCTTAAGCTCCACTCAACTAATTTGCCTCCCATAATTCCCCTCCTGTGGAGGGGTGCCCGTTAGGGCGGGGTGGTTCTCTCATCTCCCTTGCGCAAAGGAGACCACCCCGGCGCTGCGCACCACCCCTCCAAGGGAGGGGAATGGTAACGCTGAATGAGCCGATGACGATGACAAAAAGAGGTTCGGGAGAAATCTCCCGAACCTCTTGCTTTGTTTTGCCTCGAGCTTTGCCCAGAGCTTTTCTTGCTTTGACACGAGATTTGCTTTTTGCTCCGAGCTTTGCTTTGCCTTTTTGCCTTAACCGAGCAGCTGCAATACTGCTTGCGGTGCCATATTGGCTTGAGCGAGCATCGCAGTGGCCGCTTGCTGCAAGATGTTATTCTTGGTGAATTCCATCATTTCCGCAGCCATATCAACATCTCTGATCCTTGCTTCCGAGGCTTGCAGGTTTTCTTTCGATGTATCCAAGTTTCTGATCGTATGCTCCAACCTGTTTTGCGCGGCGCCAAGGGAACTTCTCTGCTCAGACACGCTTCTGATCGCACCGTCTAAAGAGCTGATTGAGTTGGAAGCGCCTGCCTGGCTGCTCACATCGACATTGGCGATACCTAGGGCGGCGGTGCGCATATCTTTAATGCCGAAAGTCATGCTCTGCCCTCTGTTGGCACCGATTTGCAGCGTCATTCCCCCGCTGCCGGCAGCTTCAGACTGTGCCTGTGTCAAACCTAAATCCCGTACGGCAGAGCCGCCGAGCCTGTCGGAGAAGGAAATGGGCCCGCTTTCACTGATCACTTCAAAGCGGCCATCCGCCAAAGCGTTAACCCGCACATTTTCAATAAAACCGGGAGTGCCGGCGGTAGCACCGGCGGAGGTGTTATAAGCAGCAATCGCGGTATTGATAGAACCCTGCAATGTTGCTGCTGCGTCGCTCATGGGAGTCGTGCCGCCGGTAATCGGACTCAAAGCCGGGGTAGTTACGTTAAACTGAATATCTCCGATATTAGCAAAGAACGAAGTGCCGCCTGCAACGGTCAAGCCGTTATAAACGCTGGTACCGGTCGCTCCCGTTGTGCCGGCAGCACCCATTACCTTCCCTAATACCTGAGTAGTAGCCGCAGTTCTGATAGCTGAATTAACACCCTCACTGCCACTCGTTAAGACTAGGTTGTTTGGGGGGGCTAAAGGACCCGCGCCATCTGGATCCATACTGTCAACATGTCCGCTAATCGGCGCCACATTCTGCCCCGATTCATTGATCGCCCGATTAAGCGTACTAACGATCAAATCTTTCGCCGCGTTCATCTGACCCGCAGATGCGCCGACTGCAGTGCCCACCTGAATAGTATCACGCTCAGCGGTAGTCAGGTTCTGCCAGTTAACAGTGATTGACACGCCGTCCACAGTCAGCGTCTCTGCGGTAAAGTCACCGGCTACCACTCCGGTGCCCGCCATGGGACCCGTTCCGGTCAACACGGCAGCCGCTTGCCTGCCGACAATCGCGCCTGTCGTCGTATCCTGTCCTACTGCTGCTCCGGCTGCCTGCAGGCTGCCGTTTAGGAGCGTCTTGGTATTGAATTCGGTCGTATTACCGATGCGGTCAATCTCGCTCTTTAATTGGGCGACTTCGCCCTGCATCGCCGCGCGGTCTTCGGGAGTGTTAGTGCCGCTTGCCGACTGGGCAGCCAGTTCCCTGACGCGCTGCAGAATGTCATGCGTTTCATTGAGCGCCGATTCGGCAGTCTGAATCAGGGATATACCGTCCTGCGCGTTGCGTGCGCCCTGGTTTAAGCCGCGAACCTGAGCGCGCATTTTTTCACTGATCGAGAGGCCTGCCGCGTCGTCGCCGGCGCGGTTGATGCGCAAACCGGACGAGAGCCGCTCCATCGAACTGGCGCCTCTCGTGTTTGCGATACCCAACTGACGGTGGGCATTCATCGCACTAATGTTGGTATTAATTCTCATTTTTCTTCCTCCTTGAAATTTTTTGCTTTCATTCCTTTGAAAGCCGGAGCAATCAGGATAATACAAGTCGGCCGCCTTGTATTATCCTTCTCCTTCAATACCAATCGGCAGCCGGCAAAAAAACTTTAGCCATCTTTTAACAGAATAATCAATTTCCCCGCCGATCAAGAAAAAACCCTTCCTCCTGCGGCGCTTTGGAGCTATAAGCCTTACCTGCCGCCCTGCCAGCGCGCAGCCCGGCCAACTCCGCTTTTAGTTTGTCTCGTTTCTCCTCCAGAACTTTCTTTATTTGTTGATCAAGCACGCCGGTCTCCTCCAGCAAACGGCGTATTTCCCCAAGCTGATTAATATTTGTCAAATCTTCCTCGTCGCCTCTCAAGGAAGCGGCAGCCTGCAATGTACCTGCCATGTCAATCTTTGCGGCTTCAGTCATCAATTGCTGCCGCCTGTGAAGCAAATCAGCCAGACTCAGAGAATCCGGCTGTTCAGATCTGCAGACGCTATGCAAATCGACGGTAAGCTGCCGCAAGTCGCGCATCATCTCCGCAAGTTTATTCATCTTTACACCTCCAGGGGGACGGTTCTTCCGGTCGCAATAACTTATCCCCTCTCCCTCCGGGAGAGGGTTAGGGTGAGGGCAAAGCAAACAACTCAGCGCCTTGTTGGCAGGCTCTGGATTTGCGCCGCCAGCCAGTCTCCCTGTGCGTAAAGTTGCCCAAGCGCTGTTTCCATCGCGGTAAACTGGCGAAAGAGCTGCTCCTCCCGCCGGGCCAGCAATTCATTCATGCGGTTTATGCGCGTATCGAGCCTGTTGATCCGTGTACTGAAAGAATTGGCTACTTCAGTCGTATCTCCGGCAATGCCGGCGCGCTCTATAAGAATTCCCCTGCCGCCGGTCGTTCTGATATTATCAAGCAGAATATCGTTTAAACGATGTGACAGTCCCGATTCCTGCCGACGCTGGCTGCGCTCCGCCGCGGTAAGGTCAGGGCTGTAAGCGATCGAGCTGCGGCGGGCAAAAAGCTCCTGTACCCGCTCCGGACTAGCGGCGATGGCGGCGCGTAACTGCTGACCGCCGTCACGCAGCACCAGCCTGCCATGGTCCCGAAAATTACTGCTGAACTCGATGCCAATCGCAGATAAATGGTCTTCTCCCACCGCATGATTCAAAGCGGTACGCATCTCCCGCAGCATATTTCCAAGCGCCGGCTCCCGGCGCAGCAAACCGCTCTGCGCTCTTTCTTGCCATTTTTCAATCTCGCTCTCACTCATCTGTTCTTTCTGCTCATCGGTGAGTGGCAGAAATGTGCTGAAACGCTCCTCGTTAAGCTCGCCGCCGATCGTGGTGATCAATTTATTATAGTCCTCGACAAAACTTTGAATATTTTTAAAAACAGCCTCCGCGTCCAAGGAAACGCTGACAGTCACCGGCGGCGCATTATCTGCGGCTTCAATCCTCCGCGAGATAGAGTAGCTGACTCCGTCCACGGTAAAGCTGTTTGACGCGTTACTGCCTGCAAAACCATTGATTTCAAACTGGGCATTGCGTCCGGCCGTGCCGATAGTCTCCTGCCCCGTGCCGCTTTTTAAGCCTAATGCCGCAAAGAAATTGCCGCCGTCATCGACGGTTATGCTCTGCGCGCCGGTAGCCTTGGCGGTAAAAGTAAAAGTATCGCTAAAAGTGCTGTAGCCGACATGAATCCCGGCGGCACTGTTGTTAATGCGGGCAAGGGCAGTGCCGAGACTCTCATTTTGCAGAAAACTGAGTTCGGTGCCGTTAATATTTACGGTAAAAGAACTGCTCACCGCATCGAAAACGAGCGGCCCGTTTTGCAGCTTGGCGCTGACTGCCGTCAGGGAATCGCTCAGGGTCAGGCGCGCGCCCGAGGCACTGTCAAGGGTAACCGGCGCAGTTTGGGCGCGGGCGGCGGCGGCGCTCTGAATCACCCTGATTTCGCTGCTGCCTACAGGAGCATCGGCACCGGCAGTCGCTGTGACTGTTGCCGGGTCTGTAGAGGAAACGGTCATTCTGCGCAGAGTTGAAGAACTTGTCATATTTGTCAGGGGACGCAGTACGTCAAAATATGTATCGCGAAAAGAGCGAATCTGATTGATCACTTCGCGGAATTGCTCTTTTTGCCACTGCAAAACCTGGCGCTGCTGCAGCTTCCTGTCTACCTTATTGCGCTCTATCCTCATCAAGTCCCTGACAATTTGATCAGTATCAAACCCTGAGGCAATCCCGCCAATCCGCAAAACACTCACCTCCTAAACCATGGGGACGGTTCTTCCGGTTGCAACTAAACTCCGGCATTTTACTCATTTCCCCCCTCACCCTAGCCCTCTCCCCCCAATGGGTGGAGAGGGTAGTAAGTCGAAGGGACGGTTCTTCCGGTTGATAATGACGAAACAGCAAGCAACTTTTTCTCACCATTTACCCTATAAATCCCCTCTCCCTCTGGGAGAGGGTTAGGGTGAGGGCAAAAGCCAAGCCCGATGCTAAAATGAAGACAAGAACAAAGTCAAGCCGAGACAAGAGTGAAGATAAGCTTGCCTATGCTTGCGTCTGTGTCAACATAGCAGCGCTGATTTTTTTGCTGTCTGCTAAATATTCTCCCCGGGCAATGGCGCCTTTGAGTTCCTCTACCCGCTCTGTTCTAGCCTCTGCCGGCAGGGAAGCCCCTTGCAGCAGCTCGCGCATTCTTGTCGCATCACCGGAGATAGTCAATGAATCGGCAGCAGTCTTGTCTGCCGTCGCTTGTTGGGCGCTGCCTTGTTTTCCCTCCAGTTGCTGTCGCTGATAAAGGTTGGACAACTGAATTCCTTTGCCGTTATCAATTTTCATCTAAATCACACCCCTGTTCATCCTGCTTACTGTATCGGCGCAAGCGCCAGGGAACTTTATAGTTTAAAAATATTTTTCCGGCGAAGTCAGAAATTCAAATTTCTCCGGAGATCTTAAAAACTCCTGATACATCGGCAGACCACGCACAAGGCCAAATTCCGGCCGGTCTTCCACCGCACGTCCGGAAAGGCGCGGCACAGGCTGATAACGTGGGTTAACAATAAACTGCTCATCTTCCTCTTTGCTTGCCAATTCAAAGTAGGCGCCGCCACCAAGGGCTTTGATGGCGCCATAGCTTGAATCAAAACCGGCAGCCACCCAATTGCTCATCACCAGGAACGTATTGCCGGGATTGATGGTAATATGACCGTAGCCGGGGGGGATAAGCACTTTGTCGCCTGGCAGCGCTTCCACTAAAATGGCCTCCACCCCATCTTCATCCGGTTCTGTCTGCAGCAAATAATGCGCCCTACCGTAGAGCACCTCATACACTTCAGGATAGGTATAATCGGTACCCGGTTTGAGCGGATGATAATGACCGGCGGTTTTAATGTATTCGCCGCCAATCTGTCCGGGCCGCAGAACAGTCACATCGTAGCGCAACCCGTGCTTGGCAATCAGCGGCCGGTCCTCTGCCCGGCAAACATCACGGTACATATAATAGAGTTCATCCTCGCTGTCTGCTGCGGCTGCAAACAGCACGTCTAACATATCCCGTTTAAAGCGAACGGCAGCAGTTACGGGAGTTATTCCTTCCCCAAAGGTCAATTTGCCTTCCCCGTCTACCGCGAGCGGCAAACCACTCGTCTTTTTCAGCTCATCCATCCTGCTTTCCCCTCCTCAGTTTCTAAAGATAGTGCTTGTCTTACCTCTTGTTGCAACGCTTTTTTCTCTTCCGGCGAGGCTGCCTCGGTATAAATTCTAAAAACCGGCTCAGTGCCCGATGAACGCACCAGGCACCAGCTGCCATTTTCCAAGATGATTTTCAGCCCATCCAGGCGGGAAATAGTTTTCACTCTTGCGCCTGCCAGTGTTGTTGGCTGCCAATTCTCCATTTTAGCGATTATTTCCTGCTTTGCTGCTTCACTGCTGGAGAGATCTAAGCGCTCACTGAAAGGTCTGCCAAAACTGGCGGAGATTTGCGCCAGTAATTGAGCAGCCGTTTTGCCGGTTTTAGCAAGCATTTCGATAAAGAGTAAAGAGGCCAAGATGCCGTCCTTCTCCGGAATATGCCCGCGGATACTGACTCCGCCGCTTTCCTCACCGCCGATAAAAGCCTGTCGTTCGCGCATGGCCTGACCGATATATTTAAAACCGACCGGCGTTTCCACCACGTCCAAGCCGTAGGAGGCGGCCATCTTGTCAAGCAGATGGGTGGTTGCCACCGTTCTTGCCACTGTTCCCTGCCAGCCGCGGCTCTCAACCAGGTAAGACAAAAAGAGCACAAGAATTTCATTGGGGCTATAGTAGCGCCCCTCCGGGTCTACCACCCCCAAGCGGTCGGCGTCCCCGTCGAGCGCCACGCCCAAATCTGCCTTACGCTCCCGCACTGCCTGACAAAGCTGGTGCAGATGATTGGCGCTCGGCTCCGGCAGGGAGCCGCCAAAGAGCGGGTCACGCCAGTTATGGATGGCTGTTACTTTACAGTCGTGACGCCCGAGCAATTCTTCCAAGTAACCGATCCCGGCTCCAAACATGGGGTCGACCACCACGCTGATGCCCCGCTCCTTAATTACGGCAAAATCAATAATCGTTTCCAGATGTTTGGCATAATCGCCAAAGGGCTCGATCACTTCCACCAACCCTTTTTCCCATGCCTTTGCCAGAGAATAGCGATTCACCGTCCCTGAACTTAAAATATCTGCCAGACAAGCGACAATCGGCTCAATATCTGCAGGCAGTGCAGGCCCCGCATATGCGGGAATAAACTTTATGCCCAGATACTCCGCCGGATTATGGCTGGCTGTAAGCATGACCGCACCACCTGCTTTATGTACTGTAACCGCATGGGCAACGGCAGGAGTGGGAGAATACTTCTTGCACAAAAAAACTTTAATTCCGCTTCCGCTCAGCACTTCCGCTACCACCAACGCAAATTTTTCAGCCAGAAAGCGGGTGTCGAAACCTACCACGACCCCCCGCTCAATCAAGCCCAAAGCGATAAGATGCTGAGCGATCGCCTGGGAGACGCAACGGACATTGGCAAAAGTGAAATCTTCTGCAATCACAGCCCGCCAACCGTCTGTGCCAAATTTTATTCCTGTCATCACACGCTCCTCCTGCCTTTAATTGCTTGCAGCGTAGCATCCGGCCGCCAACTTTTGCCAAGCACCGCCTTGCTCGCTTCATCAGCAAAACTGCTCAAAGCGCTTGATGCGCAAGATAAGCTGCCAAGTCTGCAAGGCGCTGCGAGTAGCCCCACTCATTATCATACCAAGCAACCACACGCACCAGATTGCCGCCAATAACCATCGTCAGCAAACTATCGACAACACAGGAATAGGCAGATCCCTTATAGTCTACCGAAACAAGCGGTTCAGCTGTATAACCTAAAATCCCGCGCAACTCGCCCTCCGCCGCTTCTTTGAGCGCCTTGTTAACCTCAATATCGCTGGTTTCCTTTTGTAATTGAGCTACAAAGTCAACCATTGAGACGGTAGGCGTTGGTACACGGATGGCAAAACCGTCAATTTTCCCTTTCAGTTCGGGAATAATCTCACCAATAACTTTGGCCGCCCCCGTGGTAGTGGGAATCATGGAAAGCTGCGCCGCTCTCGCCCGCCGCAAATCTGAATGTGCCAAATCCAGGAGCTGCTGGTCATTGGTGTAAGCATGAGTCGTATTCATCAAGCCTTTAAGCAAACCAAAATGCTCATGCAGCACTTTCACTACAGGAGCCAGCCCATTAGTCGTACAAGATGCGTTGGAAAGAATATGATGTTTGCCCGGGTCATACTGCCTCTCATTTATTCCCATCACCACAATCAAATCTGCATCATTTACCGGCGTGGCGACAATCACCTTTTTAGCTCCGCCCTGCAGATGCCTTGATGCTTCGCGATGAGTACGGAATCGGCCTGTGGCTTCAAGCACAAGCTCGACACCCAGCTCTCGCCAGGGCAATTTTTCCGGCTGACCTTGCGCCAGAATGCTAATCTCCCGGCCATTGACCAAAAGATTAGCATCTTTTAGAGCGATTTCGCCGGGAAACTTACCATAGAGGGAATCATACTTTAAAAGGTGGGCCAAAGTAATATTGTCTGTCAGATCGTTGACTGCCACCACTTGCAATTCCTCTTTGTCGAGCAATGCTCTAAACACATTGCGTCCGATACGCCCAAAGCCGTTAATTCCTATTTTCACAGTCATCTTCGTTGCTCCTCTCGTCTTTGATCATTTCCTATTTGCACAGGCGTCCTAATTATCGTGCTTAGCTTGCCCGCAGCCAGAACGGGCAATTCAATGTGTGCTTGACATTGCGCAGTCAATGTAAGACAATGCAGATAAGATTGGCAGGGTGCAGCACTGGAGGGATAAGAAGTGAAAATAACTGTGGCAGTAAACGGTGCGCTCGGCAACATGGGGCGGGAAGTAGTTCGCACTGTACACGCTGAAGCGGAGTTTGAACTGGTAGCTGCTATTGATCTGGGCGGCAAAACTAGCGGCGACATCGGCGAAATTAGCGGCATTGGACGGCTGGGCATTCCGGTTTCCACTGAGTTGGCGACCGTCTTAAAGCAAATAAAGCCTGATGTACTTGTAGATTTTACGTCCCCGTATACCGTTATGCAAAACATTTACACAGCGCTCTCCGCAGGAGTACGACCGGTGGTGGGCACCACCGGCATCACGGAAACAGACTTGGAAAAGATCACGGCTTGGTCAGAGGAATACGCTACAGCTGCAATTATCGCTCCTAATTTTGCTTTAGGCGCAGTGCTGATGATGCTTTTTTCCGCCCAAGCAGCCCGCTATCTGCCGGAGGCTGAAATTATCGAGCTGCATCATGCGGAAAAGATAGATGCGCCCTCGGGAACGGCGCTCAAAACTGCCGAGATGATTCTTCAAGCAAGAGGTCACAGTACCAGAGCGGCTGTGGCAGAGCTGGAAAAATTGAAAAGCGCCCGCGGTGGAAATATGGACGGTGTCCGGCTGCACAGCGTGCGCTTGCCGGGACTGGTGGCACATCAGGAAGTAATTTTTGGCGGCGTAGGGCAGACGCTGACCATCCGTCACGACAGTTTAAGCAGAAGCTCATTTATGCCCGGCGTGGTCCTGGCGATTAAGGAAGTGATGAAAAGAGAAGACGTCTGCTATGGACTTGAAAATGTTCTCAAGCTCTAAATAGAAGCCGGACAGGCACGAACCCCCTTTAATGCGCATATATATAACTGCGACTGCGAAGGGGGTTCTTTATGCGCCTGGAAGGAAAACAAATCGGCTTTGCTTTGCCGGAAGGCCACTTCACACTGCCTGTCATTCTGACTGAGATTAAAAAGATGGTGGCGGCAGGAGCAACCGTTTTTCCCCTTTTCTTGGCTGCCGGCGAAGATCAGCAGCCTTCAACGCAATTGTTAGAAACAAAACGGCTGCTTGAGCAAATCACGGGACGGGAACTATTGACTAAACTGCTGGCGGAAGAAGCAGACGAGATAAGTGATGAAGAGATACTGTTCGACCTAATAGTCATCGCCCCTTGCCCGGGGAATTTTCTGGCAAAACTGGTTAACACCAGCGCTACCGCCGCTCCCCTCTCCAAAACAGTGCGTCATCTGCAAGCCGGTTTCCCGGTGGTACTGGCGCTGATTAGCAACGGAGACTCGGAAGAAGTTTTACAAAACGCCCAGCAGATTATCAGCCTGCAAAATTTATTCCTCGTCCCCTTCGGCCCGGAGCAGCACGGCAGAAAACAAGTCTTCCTAGCCAGGCTGGACCTGCTTTACGAAACGGTGGCGCTGGCCATGGAAAAACGGCAATTGGAACCTGTCTATCTGGAAACTTACTGGTTTCCCCACTGAGCCTGCTTCTGACCGACTCTAGTCAGAAATCTTTCCCTTTCCACCACAAACCGTTCATGGCGGCAGCGCCCTACCAGCTCTTCCTCATCTTCCGCCGTAATTTCAAACAACAATCGCCGCCCGTCAATCTGTACCAATTCGGCGCGCGCAGTGACAGTCATGCCGACAGGCGTCGCTGCCAAATGCACGACGTCTAATTTTGTGCCCACCGTAGTCTGTTCAGGCGGCAGTACATCCCGCAGCGCGTTAATCGCCGCGTTCTCCATCAACGCCATTAACATAGGGGTAGCAAAAACCGGCACACTGCCGCAGCCCACAGCGACTGCCGTATTACCTCTGAATACTTTAACGGTGGCTTCGCCCTTCAGACCCGTTTCCATCCGATTCCCTCCTTTATCTTTGAGAAAATAAGATATTTTTGACAACAATTACGGGAGTGCCGGCATCGGCCGAACCGCTCACAAGATCAGCCAAGCTGGCAATTACATCTTCCGCCCGTCGCGGAGTTGTGCCTCCGGTCAGAATATGGTCCTGAGCAAAAAACTGCTCCGCCTGATCCGCCAGATGTGCTTCGATTTCCAGCGTACTTTTCCCTTCGGCATGGCAAACATCCGCCAGATACTTATATTTAATCCCCTCACGATAACGGCCGTTGATTCCCTCAGTCATGCCAAAAACCGGCATGGGATCTGCCAACTCATAAATTCCGGTGCTTGGGTCTTTATAGGCACCGTCGCCATACACCAACACCTCCACTTTTCGGCCAGTGGCAATATAGATTGCCTCCTGCAGCTCCCGGGCAAAGAGGGACGCCTCTCTGGGAGCCAGTTTCAATTTCTTATTGGCCGACATATTGCTGCCCAGCAAACCCCACTCGCACCAACTCTCCCCTTCACGGCACAAATCCTGGAGAGTAATCACATTGCTGTTAACATTGCTGATTTTTTTACGCGTGGCGTTACGCGTATGAATATCGGCCGCAATGACTCCATCTGGAGCAAAGAGGCCTATTTGCGCTGGATCGTTACTAAGAATAACTGTTGCTTTAGCTCCCTGATCTTCGATTACCTGACCATACATGGCAAGATAATCAACTTGCGTAATGGGATGGCGGCAATCATGGCTCGCCAACTCAGAAAAATGAACATAGCCCTTTGCTAAATCCAAATCTTCCGCCGCTTCCGGCGAGATAATCCTATTGCCTACTTCATCGTTGGGTAAAGAGAGCTGGACGATTACCTCACCCCGAGGTACAGCACGGGCAATCCCTTCCAGTATTAAAGAAAAGCGGTTCCTGCTGGTAATCGGGAAAACTACCCCCACTTTTCCGTCCTCGGCAAGATTAAGCTTCTTCCGCAACTCTTTGGCCACATCGTCGACAGAGACAAAGTTATTCTGCGAGCGAGCCACCACCGACTCAGTCACACAAATAACGTCATTATCATCCAACAATTCGTCTTGGGAAACTTTTTTCAGGGCTGAGACTACCATTTCCTTTAAATCTGTGCCTGGCAGCACCACCCCCATTTTTAGGCCAAAAGCGGCTGGTCCGATATATTCCGGTAATCTTGACATAGTTGCGCTCCTCCATTTCAGCAGATAAATCACAAACCTTTTCAAGTTAGCAATTTCGCGAAGAATTGGCTGGATTCCTGCTAGCCGACGAAAAGAATCGGCTGGCTGCCAAGGGAACTGATTAGCAACCGCCGATTCATTCTTCCATCGCTATTATCTAAAATTACATCGCCAGCACCTGCTGTTCCCTGCTAGAACTTCCAGATGTCAGCCACTTGTTTCAAATCGACAGAAACATTCAGCAACTCTTGCGCCACAGAGCTTGTTTCATGAGAGCTGGCGGCGGAACCTTGTGCCACCGCGGCAATAGACTGGACGTTGCCCAGCATTCCTCCGGTGCCGTTTGCCTGTTGACGCGCACTCTCCTCCAAGCGGTTAATGGTTGCGGCGGTGACATCCATTTGGCTGATAATGGAGCTAAAAGCATGAGCAGTGTCTTTAGTGAGGCCTATGCTGGCTTGAATGGCGTTCACTGTACCCTTGATTGCCTGCTGAATTTCAGCGATAATTGCCGCTACCTCCTGGGTGGCGCGACCGGAGTTTTCCGCAAGACGTCGCACCTCCTCGGCGACCACAGCAAAGCCTCGACCCTGCTCGCCGGCCCGTGCCGCTTCGATAGCAGCATTGAGGGCCAACAAGTTAGTTTGTGAGGCAATATCTTCAATCACTTGCATAAATTCACCGATTCTGACGGAACTCTGCTCTAAGCTGGCCATCTGGTCGCCGACACGGTTCATGCTCTGGCTGACGTTCTCCACAGCTTCTCCCCCATGACGGGCAGTACGACTGGTGGAATCGACCACCTGGACTGCTTCATGCGCCTGTCGAGCCGAACTCTCTGATGATGCCGCCATTTGCTCAATACTTTTAAGCAATTCCCTCACTTGAAGCGCCTGGTCCTGACTGCCGCTCCGCACCTGTTCTGTACTGGCGATAATTTGTCCGACGACGGCCGTCAGCTTGGCGTTGATCTCTTTAACAAGCCCGAACCACTTGCGCGTACCTTTAACCATCCGCCGAATATTTTCGGCCATTTCGTTAATCTGCCCCCACCCATAGTCCTGCTTTTCCGTGACATCAGAAAGATCGCCTTTAATGGCCCTGGCAGTATTGTTTATGGAAACGGTGATTGCCGCATCGACAGGTCCAAGCATTATATAGCAAATCACCAATGATAACGACAAACCTAAAGCAAAACCCGACAACAGACCCGCCCAGCCGGCTAAATGCCAGCCAACAGTGGTGAGTATAGTGGTCAGCAGACAAAGAAAAGCGGCTAAAATCATAATCCGGAAGCGAACCTGTTGCATTGCATTTTCATCTCCTTATAATAAAATGACATATCACCCTTATATTCAGCAAGTTTTGCCATTTTCCTGCTTTTAAAATATAAGAATATTCGGAATTTAGCTTTAGCTTTTGTTTAAATGAATCTGCTCGCTTTTCATAAAAGAAAGGGGTCCTTTTGACCGCCTGCCTTTCCCATGATATAATCAAAAAGATTAATGCTGGGGAGGCGAAACAATGAATAAGAACCCCTATAACTTAGATGAAACCATCAGCGTGGCGCGCAGTGCGTTTGCAAAAAGACCGGCGCTGGAAATGGCGACTAACAGCGGATGCCTTTACGATTTGCACAAACAGCGCTTTACTGTGCCTTGTTTGGGGCAAAAATACGGTATCAGTTATCCCGCAGGGCATGTTACAGTAAACAACGACCAGTCGGAAGCGCCGCTAATTACCGCTATCCTGCTTCTGCACTACCTGAGCCACTCCACCGGAACTGCCCTTTCACAAAACTGGATTTCCTATAAAGATCTGCCGGGCGGCAGTCTTTATCTTGAGCCATTTAAAAAACGTGCCGTCATTCCCTTTGCCAAGAAATTCGGTGGCTACCCAGATAATTTTATCCTAGCCGCAGAAAAACTGGGCGGGGAAAAGGCGCAGCATGGCGATCTCTCTTATATTATCCCCGCCCTTCCCCGTGTGCCGCTTTTATACATTCTCTGGCAAGGTGACGAAGAATTCCCGCCTAATGCTACCATTCTCTTTGATGGCTGCGCCGATAGCTATCTTCATACGGAAGACTATGCCATTCTGGCGGGCATGACCGTAGGCGCCATGCTGGCCGCGCTTAAGGGCTGACTTTATCTTCCTCTTTTCGCTGCTCACCCTAACCCTAGTCTAAAGCAATGACCACATTGCCCTCACCCTGACCCTCTCCCAGAGGGAGAGGGGATTTGTATATTGGAATCGCCTATTTTGCCAATTCCAATAAGTCCGACATCTGACCTCAGATTTCTAGTAATGGGAGAGGGGATTTAGCTTATTTCCTCTCCACCCTTTGGGGGGAGAGGGCTAGGGTGAGGGGGGATTTAGCTTATTTCCTCTCCACCCTTTGGGGGGAGAGGACTAGGGTGAGGGGGGATTTGCGGAGCGGAAAAAGTGCCTAAAAAGAGAAAAGAATCTCCCGTCGGCTATTCGGGAGATTCTTTCGTTTGTCTGAAAACTATTTAGATCATCGTAGCGTTTGGCACATCATTGCCGGTCAGCACCCGGTAAGCTTGCTGCAGAAGCTGTACAGTATAAATGGGATTATGGACACCCAGACTGCCGTCTTGAGAAACTAACAGATGATTGAAGGCGGCTTGGTACACTTCGTTAGGCACTTCTGCAATTGGTGCACCGGCTGCATCCGTAAACTGAATTCTGCCGCCTTCCGATGCAAAGCTGCCTCCGTCTGTCGCCGTACCAATGGCTTCCATCAACACGCTTAATAATCCCGTCACTTCATCCTGGAAACCCTCTTGTGCACCGTCGCCGTCATAATCACTTCGGGCGGGCAAGTTAATAGTTGTGATATTCTGATGACATTGGCCGCAAGCAGCCTGCACATCTGCAATCCGAAAAGTATGCTCCCGGAAGCCGCCTTCTCCCCGTACCATATGGCAGTCAACGCAACTGTTGGTCAGCTCCGAATGTGCTGTCGTGCTGCCGTAGTCAAATCCTTCCGCCCGTAGTCCGCCGCTGGCGGTAAAGACATCCGCCTGGCTGCTGTAATGCGGTGCGGGCCGCTCAGGATTATTAATATCCGGCGTCCGCCGTGAATTATGGCAGGCCATACACTGAGCGCCGCTGCCGCCGCCCACTCCTTCCGCCGTTGGCAAATCAATAGTGCCGGCCGCAAGCAGCTCCGTCCCTTGGCCGCTATGGCAGGCCCGACAATCAATGGAAACGAAAAAATCGCGCTCAATGGCTGCCACTTCATTAAGCTTTCCGGCAAAGGCTCCGCCATCATGACAAGCAACGCAATTATCCCTCTGCGCGGGCAGGAGCAAAATATTGCTATGGGCTGACTCGACCCACTGCTCCACCAGCGCGCTGATGTCGATCTCCTCCCTTGCTCCGTTTGGCGGCGGCGGGACTTCATTCCTGGGGGGGCAGCCGGTAGCGGCCACCATGCTTATCAGGGCAAGCCCAACAAAGATTACCCATTTCCTCCTGTTCATGGAAACAGCTCCTTCCAAAATCAAGTTATACTATCTGCTATCTTTGCCAAAGAAAGACAGTTTATGTATAAACTCTAAAAAAATAACGACTGCCGCAGTGACAGTCGTTATTTTTTAACTTTCCTTCGCAAAATTTTTAAACAGACAGCCAACTCCTCAACCCGCAGCAGGTAAGCAGCCAGCAGGTAGACGGCCGCGCCAAGAGAAATCAGGACACCAAGTTCCAGAGCCTGCCGGACAAAACCGCCGTCAGTCAGTAAATTACTGCCAAGCAGAACCACAACCCCCATCAAAAGAGCCGCCAAACTGCTCTTTTGCAAAGTAAGCCATAGTTGTCGGCCAGCAAAAGCGCCGATCTTCAAGCGAAGCAGTAGCAACAGCCCTGCGGCCCCCGCATAGACGGCTAAGGAAGTACCTAAAGCAATCCCGCCCAGTCCCAACGGCTTAATTAGCAACCAATTAAAGAAAATATTGAGCAGCCCGGTAAAGACCATGGCAAGCATGGGGGTGCGCGTGTCTTGCAAAGCAAAAAAAGCCCTTTTGCTCAGCAGCATAATCCCGAGCGGCAACAACCCTATGCTGTAAAAGGCCAGCGCACTCGCAGTCTTAGCGGTGGCCAGCACGTCAAATTCGCCCCGCTCAAAGATTAAGCGTACCACAGGCTCGCGCAAAAGCAGCATCCCCACCATGATGGGCAGGATCAGCAGAATAATCAGACCGGCCCCCTGGCGTAAAATGGTCTTAAACTCCGCCATTTTACGCTCCACATTTAATTCCACCAACGTGGGATAAATTACAGTCAGAAGCGCCAAAACAATTATCCCGTTTGGCAGCAGATAAATCCGGCCGGCAAAACTGAGTGCTGTCAGGCTGCCGTCAGGCAAAAAAGATCCGAACATTCGATCGACCAACGTTTTTATTTCAATAGCCGCACCGCCAAGCAAAATCGGCGGCAACACAAGCGCCATTTTTCTCAGCCCGGGATGCCGCAAGTCTAATTTCCCCTGAAAAATCCCATGCCTGGCCACCGCCGGCAGCTGGATAAGAAACTGGCTGGCAAAGCCCACCGTTGTCCCCCAGGCTAAACCGATAATACCGTAACGCATCCCTAAAAAAAGAGCTGTGCCAATGATAATCAGATTACTGGCATACGCCGGAATAGCCGGAACCACAAAATTTCTCTTAGTATGCAATACGCCGCTGGAAATTCCGGACAAGCCCAGAAATAAAAGGCCGGGCAGGAGAATCCTTGCCATCACTACAGTGCTCTCATATTTTTCGCCGCTAAAACCAGGAGCCACCAAGCGCACAACCAAGGGAGCAGCCACGACCAACGCCACGCTAAGGAGCGTAAGGATAACTGTAAAGATAACATATGAAGTCAGCGCCAAAGACTGTCCTGCGCGTTCCCGATGGCACTCGCCGTACACCGGAATAAAAGCCGTTTTTATCGAATCATTGAAGGATAAAAACAAAAGCTGCGGCAAGACGACTGCCGCCATATAAGCATCAGTTTCCGCCGAAGCGCCGAAGCGGTAGGCAATGGCAGCTTCCCGCAAAAAACCGAGCAGCCTGGAAAAAACCAGCAGTACGGCCACAATTCCTGTCCATTTAAAAATGGCTCTGCTTGACATTGACTATTCCCTCAAATCCCGACTGGTTTTCTTGTCTTAAGAAAGACGATTTGCGTTTTCTATCAGTTGACGCGTTTTCCTGCTACAAAAATTCCCCTCCCCTGGAGGGGTGCCCGCAAGGGCGGGGTGGTCCCATAACGCCTCAACAAACTCACGGAACAAAAGCCTCTAAAAGGCAGGAACTCCACAGGAGAAAACCACCCCGGCGCTTTGCGCCACCCCTCCACAGGAGGGGAATTATCCTCTTGTCTCAGGAGGCGTAACGAAACTTTAGTCCCACTGCGTCCTTTCCTTCAGTGAATTGTTGACTTTCACGGAATGCGGAAGCGAGCGTTAAGTGTCAGCAGCGTTTAGCGAACGGGAATTCGCAGCGTAAAGACATGCCAATGGTTCACATGCAGTAAGCCCGGAGGTTTTGGCATGTTAGCGAAAATGACAGTTCGTAGCTGCGAAAACGTG
>JAGXTL010000122.1 GCA_018333635.1 Dethiobacter sp. | reverse complement strand
TGACCACATCTTACAATAAAAAACCTATTAGGAAATTTACCGATTGCTAAGTGGTTCACTTATTGGTGATCAAAGTGGCTCAGATATTCATGATCACGTGGCTCAAATATTCGTTGACATTCGGACACAAACACGCAAAGTAGGCATTCTCGCGGAGAACGGGTTCAACTTTACTGAAATTGACCAGATCATGCAGGCGCTGAAAAAAGCGGGCGTCAAATGCGAAATTGTGAGCAGAAACCTAGGCAAGATCACTAGTGCTGACGGACAGCAGCTAGACGTGATGAGGAACTACCATACCGGCTCCTCCGTCATATACGACGCGGTTTATGTCACCGGCGGGCGGCAGTGCGTAGATACATTGCTCTCACAGAAAGAATCCAAGCATTTCGTCAATGAAGCATTCAAGCACGCTAAGGCAATAGGTGCCACAAATGAAGGAATCGACTTGCTGGCCGCCTCAGAAATTGGCGACGCCCCATTTGCCGCAGGCGTTGTCACTATCCGTAACGCTACGGACTTCAACAATTTCAATCAAAAATTCATTGAAGCCATTGCCCAGCACCGACATTGGGACAGGTGATTTGTCCCATTCTATTGTCCCGAACAATTTTTAGGGGCTGATCATTGATCAGCCCCTTTTACTCATCTAACACCCGCCCTTGAAGTGCCAATAAACACTTTCAGCCGATATTCACTACCTTCAAGCAAATATGAATCATACAGATGATCTAAATTCGTTTCCTCAATTTTTAACCGGCATTCCTCGAAAATATTCATCCATTCTTCATAAGAAAACAAACCGAGAGTATGAACCTCATAAGAGATGCTCAAATCATTGTCCTGCCGGATCAAATTGACAAAAATAGCCTCATACGTACTTTCTGAAACAATATGGTTGTTTTCTAAAACCGTAATATGAATATTGTCTTTTTCACCGGTGTAAGCGAAGTTATTATTTCTGAACTCTTCCCTGGTATGAGCAACAATGAGGAGCACCCCACCCGATTTCATGTGTGCGCAAGCGTTCCTTACGGTTGCTTTTAAGTCATCAAGTGTAGTCATATACATAATGGCATCCGGGATGATCACTGCATCGAACTTTTTATTTAGGCCTACAGTCCTCATATCGCCTTTTATATAAGTGATTTCCGGATTTGTCATCTTGGCAACTTCCAGCATCCCTTCGCTCAGGTCGATACCAGTCATTGAAAAATGATTCTTGAAATGAAAATCATGTCCGCCTGCTCCGCAACCTAAATGCAGCACTGAAGGATTATCGCCGGAAACATAGTCTTTTAGAAAATTTATGTATATCGAAGCCTCGTCTTCATAACTTTCAGGCGGCGCAAGAATATGTTCAGTCCATGCCAAATCATTATAAACCGTCCATTTCATAATTACTCCACCTCTTTGTCACAATTTTCATTTTAATCATTGTATTCCTTTAATGCTCCTCGAAAAGCTGAATGCCGCGGGTATTTTTTTAAATAGTTATCTATAACAATCTTTTTTGCCATTTGCACACCTGATGACTCTTTTACTTCACCCAATGCAGCTGCCAACAAAGCAATATCATTATACTTGCCTCTGTGTTTTCCGCCTATAATTCCATCTATTCTTTTGTCAATTACTGATTCAAGCCACTTAATGAGTGAGCTCATATCATCAATAGTTATTGTATAATTAACTTTCCATAAACAGAAGATGTTCCAAAATATTTCCTCACTTTTTTGCCTGCTCACTTCAGTTTCAAATACAGAGTTTTCTTTCATGAATACAAGGTTTTTACTCTCATCAAACCCCATCCTGTTTGCAACCCGCGCTGCTATCTTTTTGCTGGCTTTTCTCAGATTTTGATCCTTATATAAATACAAAAGCAATAAATCAACACCATAACCTATAAAACTACCGCTCCAGCCCAGTGGCTTTTTCTGTTCCATACACCAGCTTTTAGTCAGATCAAAATGTCCGGAGAAAAAGCACAGATATTTGTATTGTATATCTGTTACACTGTTTATAGCTGTTTCAGTCATATGCTGATCACAATGATTATCTGTTACAATCAATCTTTCAATTCTTTTTTCTGCCAAATCCTTATATTCACTTATCATTTCAGCGTCAGTAAAAAGTCTTAAATAATTAGTTATGGTTGAATTGGAGTAAAAGGCCTCATACCAACATTTTTTCATGAGTTCCTTATCATTCAAACAACTGGATGCCTGAGCTGTTTTCAAAGCAATTTCACAGCGTAATATCAAATTTCTTTCTATTCTATCAAGTGCCTCTTTCCCAATTTGTTTCATTTTCTCATAATCATGAGTTTTTTCATATTCCAAGATCGTGGCCAAGTAAACAGACGGATGCTTTTTGTAACCTTTTCTCGCCACTTCCAGCAAACCTTCCGTTCCTTTATAATACAATGAACCTTCCTTTAATAAACGCGACGAAACCTCACAACTCTGTTGCATAAGAAAATCAATCCATAATTGCATAAATGTGTCAGTATCCTTCAACTCTTCTCTACCAATCGAGAAAATGTCTTCAATGTGAATTTCCTCGAAATAAGGGTATGTAAAATAAGAATACAAAACACTTACACGTTGAGCAGGCGTTTGTAGTTGATAGTTTGAATACAGTACGTCCAGTGCAAGTACCTTTAAGTTTACTCCAACCAGTTTTTCATCGACCATTTCTTCAAGGCCTAATTCGAAAGAATCTCCAGCATCTTCATCTTCAACTAATATTTCGGTATCCATAACTAATTTAAAAATTTCTACCGCTTCTTCATATCTGCAATCATTCATACAGTCATGCGCAAACAAAACTGCATCCTCAATTATCCTGCCGATACCTTTATTGTCCTCAAACTCCCATATCCATTCACTCGACCAATATCCATTGGAATAATCTTCATATCCTTGGGCCAACAAAAACAATTCGCCGTCTTGTAATTGAGCAAAACTTATCTTTATATCATTTAGCTTTTCTTTTACCTTCTCATCAGGCACTAATCTCTTATACCGAGATGTCCCCTCGCGCTCATTATCTTCTCGATCATTCTGATTACAACAATCTTCAAGCAGTTGCAAAAATGACGCTCTCTTTTTTTCAGGCGTTTTTCTAGCAATATTATGCAGACATTTTCTTAATTCCTCAATACTCATATATTTCAGCATTTCATCTGATTTCTGAACAAATTCTTTCTGATTCATTTTATCTCCTGTCTTTGCAACGACAACTTGCTGAATGGCATATTCTCTGTAGCACGATCGATGTAAAGTTTCCCACCCTGGGATGATGGTCTAAACCACAGACCCGTCGTGGTTTGTTGTTTTTCTCCCTTTATTGAAAGTCCTGAAATAACCTTGCACCATAATGCTTCACCTCTCATTACTCTTTACCCTCCTTTAGTTTGATAGAATTGCCTGGTGGAAAAACTGTTAGATTGATAATAATACTCTTTGATTTCACATTACCTCGTTTCATAAATATTAATCCTTATTGAAAATATCAATATACCGCTTATAGACAAATATCTTCTTACGTTTGCGGTTATCAAGATTGCTTAGTATTTCCTCTTCACATAGCCTTTCCAGTAAGCGCCAACTTGTGGCAACACTTTTATCCAGCTTTGTAGTTGTTTCTTCAATGCTAATAGTTGGCTTATCAAACAGACCTTCATAAATTACCAAAGCATTCTCACTGATACGTCCCATTGCGTTTATCTTTTTCAAGTCCTCTTCCCGAAGAGCAGTGATGCTTCTTGCAAGATCAACAGCTCCCTGAGCTGTTTCAATAACTCCAGTCAAAAAGAATTTAATCCAAGTCTCATAGTCACCCTTTGCATAAATATTGTAAAGACAGTCATAATAAGCTTGCTGATTACGCTTGATGAATTTAGAAATATAAAGTGTTGGCTTGTGCAGAATATCATTTGCCGCTAAATAAAAAGCAATCAAAAGCCTGCCTACTCTGCCATTGCCATCTAAAAACGGATGAATCATTTCAAACTGACTATGAATCAGAGCCGCTTTAACAAGTGGTGACATTCTGTCATTTTCATGCATAAATTTTTCAAAGCTGTCTAAACAGCCATTTAAATAGTCTATTGAAGGTGGAATGTAGCTTGCCGTGTTTATTGAATATCCACCAATCCAGTTCTGTGACCTTCTGAATTCTCCCGGTGTTTTATTTTCACCTCTGACACCTTCCATAAGTACGCCATGTATTTCCCTAACAAATCTCAAAGACAGCGGCAAAGTTTCCAGCCTATCAAAACCATAAGTTATAGCTTTTACATAATTCTCAATTTCTTTAACATCATTAGGAACTTCATCAGCCATCCCGGCTTCCGCTTTTATCAAATCAGAAAAAGTGGCTCTTGTACCTTCAATTTGAGAAGACAGAGTTGCTTCTTTACGTGCATACATATATACAAAATAACTTGGAGAAATTAGCGTGTCCGTCACTTCATCCAGTCTGCCAATATATCTATTTGCTTCAGATATCAAATAAATCATCTCATCATCATATTGTATAGTTGGGTTTTGCGGTGGCAGAGGTGAAGGTATAAAACAAGTATACTCTGCGTTGCCGCTTCCGGCTTTAATTTTTCGTCCTGCTCTGTTTTCCACAAAATCACTCCTCATTTTAGGATGATTATATTTTATTTTTATTTGCATTTCAATGGTTTAAATGAAGACTAAAAAATTTTGTTTGCATATCATCAAACTATTTGAAATAAAACACAACGGGCAGGGTTAGTTCGAAAACCGTTTCACTTTATCAATAAAAGTAAATTGTAAGCAATAAAGCCCTCAGAGACGCAACCCTCTTGAAGGCTTTATTAGATACAATTAGTTGTTGTCGTCATCAGTAAGTGCGCACTTGAATCGCTTGCAATCGTTGGTTAATCCATTCGCAAGTATATCCCTTTTTCAGGTATCATACTTAGAAATCTGAAAAAACGGATATAGGTTCACTACTCTTATTAGCTATCGTGTGTCTCTTGACTAAAATTCATATCACCGATTTCATCACAGGGATTTTTCTGGCCGGTTGCTTCAAAATAGTATACGCCCCATTCACGGATTTCTTTTATCAGTGGAATCAACGTGGAACCAAGTTCTGTAAAAGAATATTCTGTCTTAGGCGGAACGACAGGAAATACTTCTCTGTTTATGAGCCCATCTGCCTCCAATTCCCTAAGCTGCATGGTTAGCATGCGCGGAGTGGCCCGTGGAATGAATTTTTGAAGTTCATTGAAGCGTTTTGGACCATCCATCAGATGCCACAAAATAATTGGCTTGTATTTGCCACCGATAAAGCACATAGCAGCATCTATTGTACAATGGAATCTTCGAGTCTGATTCATTAAAACCTCCTTGCACTATCATTTTTGATAGTACATATCAAAAATGTGCGTACTTGTAAATATAGCTTGTTATTATATAATAAGCACTACAAAAAAATGTCAACAAAAAGGAGCTCTTATGAAAGAAATTCGATTTGCATTCAAGCAGACGGTACCAATCCTGTTTACTTATCTTTTTATTGGTATTGCATATGGCATACTGATGCAACAAGCAGGTTATTCGCCGATTTGGTCATTTTTATCAGCACTATTTATATTTGCGGGCTCCATGCAGATTGTCATGATTCCATTGATGCAGACAGGCACATCACTTATGACACTGGCAGTCACGACCTTTTTTATCAATGCAAGGCATCTCTTTTACGGAATTGCGTTTATCGAAAATTTCCGAAAAATGGGATGGAAATACCCATACATGGTTTTAACGCTTACAGATGAAACTTATTCAGTTCTTTGTTCTGTCAAGTATAAAGACGGACTAGATAAAGAAAAAGCAACGTTTTTTATCGCATTATTCAATCATTGCTACTGGATTGCAGGATGCACACTGGGAAGCATAGCAGGACAACTTCTTAGCTGGGATATGACAGGGATTGAATTTTCCGCCACTGCTTTTTTCACCGTAGTTGTAATAAATCACTGGAAAATGAATCTAGCCAGAACTCCAATTTTTGTAGGGGCTGGCAGTTCTATTTTACTTTACATCTTACTGGGTGCAGACCAGTTTCTGACTCCTGCATTATTAATCAGTCTGATCGCACTGATTCTGCTGAAAGACAGAGTGACAATGAAAACAGAAGGTACGCTCCATGTCAACTAGTACTATTTATCTGATTGCAGCTATTGCACTTGTAGCATTGGTAACCTGGGGATTACGGGCATTCCCATTTCTTGTCTTTAAAAATAGAGAATTACCGCCATTGGTTAAATATCTGGGATATGTTCTACCTCCAGCTATTATGGTAATTCTCGTCTTACATAGTATTCGTAATGCCAGATTTGGAGAGTATCCATATGGACTGACAGAGATCCTATCAATTCTTCTTGTTATACTCGTACACTTGAAGAAAGAGAATATCTATGTATCCGTTATGGCAGGTACAATCTGTTATATGCTTCTGATACGAACCATTTTTTAAGCGCAACTCACTCCCTGTTCCATTGCCAGCGCCTTCACCACTTCCAGGATATCAGCAAGCTCTTCCTTATTCTTCCGCCGGATAAGGCACAATACTAGTTATTATCTTCCTGACCCCACCACGCGGGTTTTTTACATCACCCACATAGCGCGGAATAACATGCACATGCAAATGAAACACAGTCTGACCGGCCGCTTCTCCCACATTAACCCCGATATTGTAACCGTCAGGCTGATACTTTTCATCCAAAATCTTTTTTACTTTCACAATCAACTCATAAATAGCCTGTATTTCTTCACTGCTTGCATCAAAATATGAGGCCACATGCTTTTTTGTTACTACTAGTACATGGCCACGATTTACGGGAAAACCGTCATAAAAAGCCTTAGCAAGTTTATTCTCGCAGAGGATTTCAGTGGCTGTTTTGTGGCAGAAAACACAATCGTCCATTATTATGACCATTCCTTTCCGCTGCGCTTCGAGGCACAAAAGGGCATGCCGCGTCCTTTTTGGGGATAGTGTGTAAATCATAGTGTTGTGAACTTATGATGTCATGACAGACGATGTGTTTACGCTAAACCAAAAGGGCAGACTCCACGCAAAACAGGGCGACTACTCTTCATAGTGTCGACCTGTCCTTGTAGTAATTATAGAAATCTGAGCCAATTGCGCCTGCCAAACAGGATTCTTTCAATGTCAACATCCTTGTTCTTCTCGTCAATGGAAAAAAACACAACGTAGTTTTTTACAACTAGCTTCCTGTATACCATTTGCGATAGGCGATCGTCTGCAACTAGCGGACAGCGCTGCGGCATATCGGACAGACCTGTCATTGCCTCTTCGAGAAGCTCCATCATATGGAGCGCCGATACGGGAGCGGACAGCTGAGAAGCAATATACCGGACAATGTCCCTAAGGTCGTCTTCGGCCGGTTCAGACACGTCCACCCTATATTTTGCCATCGGAAATGCCCCGTTTAATATCCTTCATGACCTCTTGAAGCGGACGTTTCTTACCCTCCTTGACAGCCTCTCTTCCTACATCAAGCAGATGATATAGCTCCAGCTTGCCGCAGAGTGCCTCATAAGTTTCAATACTCATAACAGCCAGATCTCCCCGCCCGTTCTTAGTGATAAAAACAGGCTCGCGGCTTTCATGGCAAAAGGTGGAAATATCGTTATAGTTATTGCGCAGGTCAGTACTTGATTTTATATTTGGCATAGCTTTTACCTCCGGATAAATCTAAAGATATTATACCTGAATTTCTTTAGCTTATCAATCAGGTTTTGCTGTCAACAAACACGATCCCAAGACTAACTGAAGTTTTTTAATTCTATCTTCCGTGTCAATGCCTTTATCGTTTTGTGGGATAACTATTCTATCGACTTCCACATTTGTAGCATTGTTCTTTACAACATAGGCAGAGTTCGCACAAACTATATAATTATCGCCGTCAATGGCACGTTGCCCATAATGGTCTTTTGACAGCTTCTTTTCATAAACCGCCTTTAAAAACGGCTGGTATGTGTTTCCAGATATCTTTGACTCTGTTGACATAACAGAAAACTCGTATGGCCGCTTCTCAAAATTTTCCCAGTAATATTTTCCAAAGATCCCCGGTCTAAAAAGGTCGTATTTTATGTAGTAATATCGCCACTCATAGTTATTGTTGGTTTCGCAGTCATTGATGTAGGTGTTGATGATACCAGACAAAAGTTCGTCGGTAAATGAATCGGCGCAAGACAGCAACTGCACGAGGACATCCTTTGTTCTTTCAAATCCGTCATTGCTGCTCTTGTGAAACAGATTTCGCCAAGCCTTCATGTTCTTTTTCGAACCTAATTGATATCTCCATCCGTTTTTCTCTCTTTGCCCGTAGTTTCCGATAGACATAAGTGCGCAATCAACAAGATCCGCCTTACAGGAAAACAACGATTGAAAACGCGGGAAGTAATCAGGATGCTCCAAGCCAACAATGCTGATCTGTCCTTGAAGCAAATCATGGTCCTCTAATTCAAATAATATTTCAGCCTTGTCCAGATTGTTTTCAACCCAAGTAATTTTTAAGGATTCCTCAGCTAGTTGAGTTAAATTCAGATTTTTCTCAATGGTATCATCGATTGCGCCGGTTTTGATAATGGCATCAACCTGCCTCAAAATAGCGGGCATTCTATTGCCGCTCGTTCTGAGCTCACTATCGCTGATCTCATCTTCGGAGTTTTGTATTAGGTTGTTTACGATTCTTAGTCTTCGTGAGAATTTGTTATCTAATACTGCGTCTTTATTCAGGAGATAGGAGATAACAGCATATAAAAGGACGATCCTATTCAACGGGAACAGCCTGTTACCATTACCAGATATATCAGCATAATTACGCACGCAGTCTTTGAAAATGTTAGTTCCATACCTTTTTTCAACTTTAATTTTCCCAGCTTGATGTTCGTGTGAAATAAATCGCTCCAAAAATTTGTCCGGAGTGTTATCGTCCTGAAGGCAGCACCAACAATCGAAATAGTCTTCTAACGTTTGGATATTAACCATCACATTTTCATTTTGGCCAGAAAAATATTCTTTCAAGAGGTCAAATTCATCATTGCTCTTGCCTTGAGTTGTCTCGCCGTACTGGTAACAAATAATGTCACAAATGAACCTAAAGTAGCGCAGGAACTCATCATCAATCACATTATCGTCGCCGCGATACCGCCAGAGCATATCAGTCCAATCAAGATCGATCTTCTTGATGATACGTTTTGCCATAGGTTCATCGATCTTCCGAAGTTCACGTTCCAATTCGGCTTTGAAGTGCTCAAATTGCGTAAGTGGCTTTCCACGCGAATTCATCTTGATATACAATTCATCGGTGAGCCCCATATCTTTAATGGGAAGAAAGTAGAAGGTTATTGCCTTATCCTTCAGCCTAGCCCAAATTCCCTGTGTTTCCGCGAACTCATCCTGAATCGCATCAAGCACCACCAGCATTGAGCTGATTGTCGGATCTTTTTTCCAATCGAGTGGAAACCATGCCTGATCAACGATTTCTTCTGACAGCTTTTTTGTAAATGAGGGGTTAAACTTGATTAGAAAAGAACAGAAATCACGTGCGCTGTATCGTGTCTCATAACTGAAGTTTCTCAAAAAAAGATGCTCTGTAGCGGCGATGTTTTCTTTTTTCGCTGCGTACCAATGGAGAAGAAAGAGTGCTGTAAGGCGCTGCTGACCATCCAATGGCGTCATAACGCCATCTTCGTTGATATCTCCGTAAACGAAATCCAAAGTGATAGGGTCAGCCATTATGGCTTGGTGTAAAGAGTCCAGAAAACGCCCCCGTATGCGATTAACTTCTGCATCTATGCGACCTTGGGCATAATCACGCTGAATAATTGGGATTGCGATTTTTTTTAGCTGGACAGTTTCTTCATCAACGTTAAAACCGGTATTAAATATTTCAATGAAAGAATTGAGAGATGTTCCCATATTATTCAGCCTCCTTTTCAATTGAAATCTCTTCGGTCAAGTAATTTTTGAGTGTACTATTAATTGCCTCTATGTATGCGACCCGGTCTTGCTGTCCCCAAAAATGCAACTGATTGCTTGCAGACGGCGTATAGTATTTCAAGAAAACCATCTTTGTGCAAAACGGAATAAATTGACCCTTTTTGTCCATTTCAATAATTGCATTACGTTTTACATCAAATGTAGAATTATTGAGAGCCGCGTTATCGCTCATGTTAAGTAAAGCTAAATTTGCAATAGAATGCATATACTCAGTATTGCCCTGTGCTGATAATTTTTGTATCACTTTTTGCTGGATTTCTTCAAACTCCAGACGCTCTAGACGCTCCTTTTCACAGGAGTTTTTCATTTCCTCGATTAGTTCGCCGTTCCCATCACCTAGGGAAACAATAGACGCAAGATGCAATCTTAGCCATTCTTTCCATTCACCCTGCTTTTGCATACCTTCTGACTGTTGCGCATGTATATGCTCCAAGCTCCAGGAGACTCTGCCTGTTTTTTGAAACTTGAATTTTTCAAACGGAAACCAATGAGTTTGCTCGCCGTTTTGCCGAACAGCTTCAACATTGAATAGAAGCAACAACTTACTGATTCTTGTGTAATCCGTGGTTTTTTCATAGCTTAGTTCAGAATAATTGGTGGGTATGGCAATACTTTTCTTGATATATACGTCTAATTCTAATTTGAACCGGTTTTTTGTTATGCCTCTTCCGTCTATCTCGCGTTTGGACAATGCGAATATATCCTGCAAAGACTTAGTATTTGAAGCAATCAAGTAGCCAATTTTGTGGTAGAGCTCGTGATCTTCATGCCAGTCTTTGAGAATTAAAAATGTATGCTGGATTTCTTTCCATATCTCGCTTAGCTTTTCCTTTTGATTCAAGTCATCAAAATAGAAAAAAGTGTAATATTTTTCCTTGTTATCAGCCGGCTTATTTGAAATTAAATCTAATATCAAGTCAATACGGGTTTGATATTTTGCATTAGAGCGATTGGTGAGAAAATACCATAATGAGTTGTTATGTAATTCTTTTTCAATATTGTCCCACTGGAGAGATATTTCTTCCTGCCTCTCCCGATCAATATCGGAATTGTTATCTCGGCTCAGGAACATTGCTTTTACTAGTTCTGCACTCGTCAGTGGTATTTTACCAATATTGAGGCGCGTAAACAATGCTATCGCATCTTCAGACTCATCTACCTCATACCAGATGATTTTGACATTTTCATCGAAGTACTTGTTAATGTTTGTCAGCGTTGATTTTTTATCCTTGTTGCCAAACCACTTTTCAATCGTTTCATAAGCATCGCACATAAACCAATAATCTATATTTTCTTCCTTTTTTGAGCGGTCAATTGATGCAAGGAATTCTTCTGATTTTTCTCTTGTTTCATAAAACAAGGAAAATTTTGGCTCATCAAGGAAGCCCGAGCTAGAAATATTCATGTACTTATAGATTAGAAATAAAGTCGTTAATCGCTGCTGTCCATCAATCAGCTCAAAGGAATCTTCCCTTCTTCTTAAAACAACCGGCTGCAAGCAATAGTTTTTCGTCCCGTTGGAATTAACATCATCAAGTAGACGGGCTACCTCATCTTGTCCCCATCGGTATCCTCGTTGAAATGACGGAATATAGAATTTCCCTTGAACTAAGCCGACAAGCTTCGTTTCGAGCTTTATTTCAGCTTTTGCTAAATTCATCTTAATTAATTCTCCTTGTACGATATTTCGAAGCGCATTATTTAGGCATTCTCGGTAAACGTTCCTCATCTGTGGTAGTTCGTTCCTATAATAGTCAAAAAACAACACCAAAGGAGCATTCCAGGAATACTTTTCAATTAGGAATTCTCCCCCTTTTTTAACTTCGGCACAAAAACAAAGAATCTTTGATTCTAGTCTTAGCAAAGAAACAAAGAAAACTCAAGGGCAGAATGGGGCTAATTCTTTGTTTGTTGCTCCGCATAGAATTTATAGCGCTCTTCATAAGAGACTTCCTGAATAATTTGGTTAATTGTCCAGGTGTAACCGAAAGGGTCTGTAATTTCTGCGTTTTTTGTACCCATAAACTCGGATACATCCTGTACAATCACAGCACCATTCTCTACGGCTCTTTTCAGCACAGCTTCCGTATCGTCCACAATCATCTGAAGCCATATGGAGCTTATCTCACCTTTTTTGGGGGGATAACAGTCATAGGATGCATTCTCATCAATCAGCCGTAATTCAACGTTTCCAACCATAATATTAGCCGCGTTTTCACCTTTTTTGTCCGGGAAGTGGAATACCTCGCCACGCTTGGCATCAAACACCCTTTCGTAAAATTCCATTGCCTCTATTGCATTCGCTACAACCATGTTCAATGTTAATTTGCTACCCATATTTTTACGCTCCTTTTCGTAATACTTTGAGAGTTAAAAACGGACATGACCCGCTGGCATCTGACGGGCACAGTCAGGAACAATCACTATATATTGAGGTTTTTTCCATGTTCCACCTCGTTTATAATACCTTCAAGGTATTTATCCAGTTCATCCGGTGTGGTTCCGACTCGGCCAGCCAAACGGTCTTCCTCAACAGCCAGTAGTTCTTCACGAAGCTTCAGCATTTTTCCACGAGGGAAAATGCCTCTATATCCATAACCACAAGATCACCCTCGCCGTTTTTCGTAAGATACACAGGCTCACCGGAGGATTTGCATAAAGCCGCAATTTTGTTATAGTTTTGTCTGATGGTTGCCGACGGTTTAATCTGCATGGTATCATCTCCTCTTAACCTATAATTGGCATTATACGGCGCCGGTTTCTGTATTCATCGGGTAGGAGGCATTTCAAACTTTGATATTAAAGCAAAAATATATGTAGTATTCCTTGACAGCTTTATTACGTCTTGCCTGCCCCAAACTTAGGTGAAAAACTCATTTACACAAAATTCGTGACGTTTTTATGCGCATTTAATTTGCCGAATAACAACCCCTTTAAGTACCTAGTCTACCTATTTGAGAAACTACCGAATGTTGATATAAAGGATCCGGCAGTATTAGATGAATACATGCCATGGTCTGATGCATTACCTACCGAATGTCGTTTAGAAAAATAAGTTATTCAACTCAACCCACGATGTGGGTTTTGCCTTTAGCAGGTGGGTAGAGGTCGAGTAGACAAGGGGAATTTCACCCCAAGTCTCTCACGGAACCGAACGTGAAAGTCTCCCTTCATTCGGCTCTTGTTATCCAATCGTCGGTACAATACCCTTCTCCCAGTGGCAAAAAAGTTTTGGCTGGGATTTTGCCAGTCTTGCTAGCATCCTCCAGGCTTT
>JAGXTL010000092.1 GCA_018333635.1 Dethiobacter sp. | reverse complement strand
GCATCATCCAAAGTCAAAATGCAGAAAGGGCAGGCAACTGCTAACACGTCTGCACCCAACGCCCGGGCATCCTTAATTCTGTTTTCCGCCAAGCGTTCCTTAAGCGATTCGGTTTCCACCCACATTTTCCCGCCGCCGCCTTCACAACAAAGGCTTCTTTCCCTTTTACGCGCGAATTCCAGAATTTCCATACCGGGAACCTGCTTCAAAATAAAGCGCGGCTCCTCAAAGACACTATTCTTTTTGCCTAAATAACAAGGGTCGTGAAAGACAACCTTTCTGTTAACCCCTTTTGTCAACTCCAGTTTGCCCTCCGCCAGCAACTTAGATAAAAGTTGCGTATAATGTACACTTTCCATTTTCAACAGAGGGTGCTGGTTTTTGAAGGTTGAATAACAATGCGGAGATATAGTTACCATCCTGTTGACTGCAAAGCTGTTTAGCAGCTTGGTGTTATCTTCCACCATCATCTCGAATAAACCAGCTTCTCCTAAACTGTACACCTCACTTGAACAGCACATTTCACTATCTCCGACCAAACCGTAGTCAACCTCTGCCTTGTTTAAAACTTTAACCAAGTTCCGGGCAATATCCTGAAGTTTTGGGTCGTAGGCGACCGTGCAGCAAATAAAAATAAGATTTTCAACCTTTTCTCCTGGTACGGCAATCTTAACTTCAAGTCCCTCGGCCCAGTCTAAGCGAGTAGCCCTCGGCTTCTTCCAAGGGTTTCCTTCCTGGAACACGCTTTCCAGGGCATCGCGAACAGTAGACTGAACCATGCCGCTTTCCACTAACACTTCCCGCAAACCTATCAGCACTTCCAACGGCTTAAGCCCTTTCGGGCACCTAACCGCACATGTGCTGCAGGTGGTGCAGTCCCAGATGTGCGGCAACTTTGATATTTTATCTAACATCTTTTCGTCTATAGACTCATAAATTACACGCCTGACATTCAGGTCAGTACGTGCCGCCACCGGGCAGCCTCCCGTACATCTCCCACACTGGATACAGCCCAGTAAATCATGTTTCTCCAAAAAGCCCCGGACTTCCGAATTCATAACCTTGTACCTCTTTCAACATATGTTAGAGACACGTTGCGGCGACCTTTTCTCATACTTCGCCAAAAAAGATGTCCTTAGTGTCAAGTCTAGGCCGAGGTGGCGGATCCTGGGCCGGATAGCCAAACGGTACCAAAGCCGTGACAAACAGGTCCTCCGGCAGTGCCAACACCTCTTTTACCTTTGCTTGACTGAACAACATCACCCAACAGCTACCCAGTCCTAGGTCAACACCGCGCAGAACCATCTGCTGCACGGCAATTGCCACGTTCAGATTCAGGTAAGCAAGCTCAGCCGCCTCGTCACGCGACTTATTTTTCCGGTACTCGCTGAGATCGATCTTTTCCAGGTCGGTACCGGCGAACGCACCGGCGGCGGCAAGCTCCCGCAGGCGCTCCGGGCGCGCGCCTGTTGCGGAGCGATCAACGCAGCAAACCATGGTCAGCGGTGCCTGGGCAATAAAATTAACGTTAAAAGTACAGGCCGTCAGTGCCTGACGTTTTTCTTCACTGACAACGGCAAGAAACCGCCAAGGCTGCAGGTTCGTGCCGGATGGCGCAAGGCGGGCGGCTACCAGCAGTTCCTCTATTGTACCCGGCGGCAGCGGATCCGGCCGAAAAAGGCGGATGCTCCGTCGCTGCTCCAATATTGCTTTCAATTCCACAACAATCACTCCTTCCTAATTTTTTGGAATATAGCGCCTGATTTACAATACCGTACTTTATCCTGTGTTTAATACCATATAGGTCACTGTGCCGATAGCCACCAATCGGCCATCCTGGTCTGTGACCTCGGTTGTACCGACAATGATTTTTTTTCCTCTTTTGACAATCTTACTCTCTGCATAGATTTTTCCGGCTCGAACCGGCTCTAGGTAATTAACCTTCAGTTCAACCGTCGTTGCTCTTTCTTTCGGGTAGAGCGTCAAGGTAAGTGCTACCGCCACCGACGAGTCTATCAGTGAAGCAATTGCACCGCCGTGCATCTGCCCAAAAAGCTGTAGCAACTCATTACCGCAAAACATAAAAAGTCGGGCGGAGTTGGGCGCGGCGTACTCAACCTTCATGCCAAGCAACTGCCAGTACGGAGAGTCCTGTAAAGTTTGCCACCTTATATCTGACATTTTGCCACCTCTATCCAATTAGGAAATCTACTTTATGCAGTGAAATCAGCCAATCATAAGAGTAAAAAATCAAAGGCACTATTAAACTCCTTGCCGAATATACCGCGGTCTATTCGGCTTACAGCCCCAAGTAGGACTTGCGGAGATCTTCATCCTGCAACAGTTCCTGGCTCGTCCCTTCGTTGACTAGCCTGCCGTGCGACAACACATAGTTACGGTTAGACATAGCAAAGGTCATTGCCACATCCTGCTCCACTAGCAAAACAGTAATACCGGAACGTGCCACCACCGCGATGCGCTCAAACAGTTCCCGTTTGACAATCGGCGCCAGCCCCACAGACG
>JAGXTL010000047.1 GCA_018333635.1 Dethiobacter sp. | reverse complement strand
GTGAGGGCATATGGGTGAGGGCATATGGGTGAGGGCATATGGGTGAGGGCATATGGGTGAGGGCATATGGATGAGGGCATATGGATGAGGGCATATGGTTAGGGTGAGTGCAAAGGAGTGCTTCTTATGTATGAAACAAGCGCTACTGTAAAAAGCATAAAAAAAGCGGCACTACTTTTTGATGCTTGTTATGAAGGCAGCAGAACCGGTTTTTTGTTGGAAGGAATGGTCGCTTTCTTTGTTAAAATTTTTGCAGGCAGTATTTTTGCCAGACTTTTTTGGCAAAGGGATGTTTCTCTTACGGTTTGGCACAACAGCTTGCTCTTTTTGCTTTTTAAACTGATTCAGGATTTATTTAAAAAAGCCTTGCGAACAGTTTCCAGCTTGCTCAATCAGTCACTGGAGAAAAGCAGGAGCTACCGGAGTTACAGTTATTTGACTTCCCATCTTTCTCTGCTTTTTCTGCTGCAAGGTCTTTTTGCTATAGTTGTTTTTTATCTTTTCCCGCTATTGACGGCACTAACACTATTGGCTGCTCTTTGGGGGGGATTTTTTGTCCTTTCTAATCCCAGCAGAGGTTTGTTTTTCTTTGCTTTTGCGTTGCCTTTTATGCCAAATATTGGTGTGCTTTTGCTTGCAGGCTTGGTTGGGCTTTCCTTTGGTTTGAGTCGGTTACGCAATGGGCGTCTTGCAATGCAATCATTGTCTCTTGAACCTGCAGTCATCCTCTATTTGCTGATTGCTATAGGAGCGACTGCCGCTTCCGTTAATCTAAGCGGCAGTTTTCGGGATTTAGCTATTTACTTCTCTGCTTTCATTCTCTTTTTTGTGTTGATAAATCAAATCGAAAATAAGCAAGAACTTGCAGGGTTTTTGAAGTTTCTTCTATTGGGGGCTTTTTTTGTTTCTCTCTACGGAATCTATCAATATTTGGTAGGCACCCCTTTGCCTGCAGGCTGGGTAGACGTAGAGCAAAATCCAGCCATTCGTACCAGGGTCTATTCTGTTTTTGGCAATCCTAATGTTTTAGCGAGCTATCTGGTATTGTTAATCCCATTTTCTTGCGCCTTATTTTTGGACACAAAGAAGGTTGCAGTTAAATTCGCTTATTTTGCGCTGACAGGCACTCTTTGCTTAACCCTTTTGTTCACCTTTTCACGGGGAGGCTGGTTAGGTGTGCTGGCGAGCCTGCTTGTTTTTGCTTTGCTTAAAGACAGAAGAGTGTTAATTCTGATTCTGATTGTACTGTTGGCATCGGCTGCCCTGCTGCCTGAAGTGTTTTTGCAGCGCATCAGCACGATCGGCAGTCCTCTCGACACGTCCAATGCTTACCGGCTTAGGGTATGGCAGGAGTCCTTAGGGATCATTAAAGATTTCCCTTTAACAGGTATAGGCCTGGGTCATGAGTCTTTTCTGAGTATCTATCCATTTTACATGCTTGATCGTGGGAAAAGTCCTTTTCATACCCACAATACCTATCTTCAAGTCCTTGTGGAGACCGGAATTATCGGTTTGTTAGTCTTTCTTTGGCTGTTATTAAGTTATTTTAAAAGAGGACTTAAAGCAATTGCATCCACTCGGGATAAAGAACTAAAATATTTGATGATTGCTTCCTTGTCGGCCACAGTCGGCATCCTCACCCAAGGCATCGGCGAAGTGATTATTTACTTGCCTAAAATAACCATCCTCTTTTGGATAAATATTGCCCTGCTCTTCTTATCTATAAAAATTGCCGAGCAGCAGATGGATTCAATTAAATAAGACGCTTACCAGAAAATTAGTGATCTTTATCCAAAATTGCGCCCATTTCTCTTAGAACGTCCTGCAAGGCCGCTATCTCTGCTTCTTTGAAGCGGGGAGGCGGTATATTTTTTTCTACTGACAGCGCTGCCGCCGCACCCGCCGCATCGCCAAGAACCGTCAGGTTCGGCAGCACACGGATTGCCGCCCAAGCTAGTGATGCAGTCCCTGTGGCGTATCCGGGTATGAGCAAGTTTTCTGCGTGTGTCGTGATCAGCATTTCAAATGGCAGGTAGACCGGATTTTTCGGTTCACCGCCGGATGCTAACCAGTTTGGTCGCAGATAACCTGTTACCGGCCAAACAAATTCTTCTCCGTCCAGCAAATCGCTGTAAAGATAGGCGTTTATATCCATGGCGTAAAATCCCAGACCTATCCGACCGGCATAATTAGCCAGGTCGCCGCCTTCAGTCGGTTCCGTACCTGCCTTCTGGCACTCCAGAGGTGTCAATGCAAAACTCGACTCGTCCGTTCCGTTTATCCTAGAGAAGCCCTCTCCCTCTGGGAGAGGGTTAGGGTGAGGGGGGTCAGGTTGTAAATTGGCTAGCGGCATATGTACCGTTTCCCGCAGATATAGACTCTCCCCGGTTACCGGACGTCCGTATTCGTCAAGCACCGGGTTGACATCATGCAACCCGTATGCCTTCCCGGTTTCTTCGTCCATATAAGTGAAGCGTCGCATAGCCTGCCAGAATGCGGGATTTAACAAAAACTCCCGCGCCGCTATATATGCCGTATCGGTGTCAGTTTGCTCAGGACGCTTATCGGCAGGGAATCTGTCTGTTCCCTTATCTCGCAGGTGGGCACGCCCATCGACATCAAAGATGAGCAGCATATTAACCCACCATTCGTTGCTCCCCGCTCCGTTTTGAGCAATATTGAACGGCTTGATGGCAAAGCCTGCCGGGCCATAGACCCGGTTAAAAACAGTCACTATCTCGTCAGATGTATAACCTTCAAGACCTCCCCAAATACCCCAGCTCCCCCGCCGATCACGGGTAAAAAACAAATCGCCAAAACTTCCCGATCTCTCCGGTGCCGCTACTCCCTGCACTTTAAACATTAGCGTGGCAGCCTGCTGTCTGGCAACACCGCCTTGTTCATCAGCGGGCAGAAGTTCTTTTGGCCAGTCGCTGCGACCCGCCAACAGTTCCACCTCCGCCAGACGTGCGAGGCGCCCCTCCTCCGAGGCGTCAATAAAAACGTTGCCGCGTACTTTTTTTCTGCTCTTCCCCCAAGTGATGGCTCCATCACTATCCGGCAAAACTTCCCGCAAGGAGAGCGAGATTATCTTGCCGTCATTGCGTCGCACTGCCTCCAAGTCTTTGCGATAAAGCACTGTAATGTTTTCGTGAGCAGCCAGTTCAGCCGCCAATAGTTCCGCCGCCTCAGCCGTATTGTAAAATTGTCCCAGTTGCTCAAACCAGCGGGCAAAAGAACCGCCGTTCATCAGTTCCCACCGCCAGAGGCGGATGTCAAAAAAGTTTTGGCCACCCACGGTGCCCAGACCGCCGGGTACCGCCTCCGGCATCACCAGCAGGATACTCCTTTCCGGCGCCGCTTTAGCCGCGCTCACTGCTGCAGCAGTGCCGCCAAAACCACCACCGAAAACGACTATATCATAGAAGCTGCCGCTTGGTCTTTGCCAAGCATAAATGCCTGTCAGGAAGAGAATCAGAATAATGAATACTGTCAGCCGTTTGCTGCTCTTGTTTTTCATCTTTTAACCTCCAATATTTCCTCTCCACCCTTTGGGGGGAGAGGGTAGGGTGAGGGGGGTCGCATTTTAGCGAAAGCGTTAGGTCTTTCCCTGGAAACTTATTCGCGATAAACTACACTATCCCTGCTGGCTCTGCTGGGCAAAGGTCTATCGTGAGCTTTTAGAGTTTGAAGGAACTCGGAAGATATGGTATTGTGAAGGGGGAGTATATGGCGAAAATGATGTTTTAGCGTGGCCGGCACACAGGAGAGCTGCGGCAGTTTGACAAGGGGAAGTTGGGAGAGAAAGGGTGAGACGGTGGAAGTTATTCTGACAGGTCGGAAACTATGCAAATGGTATCAACTGGGGGAAGTTCGCGTGCAAGCCCTGAGAGATGTGGATATCGAAATATTCCAAGGGGAGCTTGTTGTGGTGCTTGGCCCCAGCGGCTCCGGCAAAAGCACACTGTTGAATATGCTGGGCGGCATGGACAAGGTTTCCAGCGGTGAGCTGTTTTACCGTCAACAACCTCTTCATGGCATGAATGAAAAGGGCTTGACACGTTATCGTCGCGAAGCGGTAGGTTTTATTTTTCAATTTTACAATTTGATGCCTAACCTGACTGCCTGGGAAAACGTGCATCTCTCTACCGAGATTGCCGCGAAGCCATTATCCGCCAAGGAAGTGCTGATAGATGTAGGCCTTGGGGAGCGGCTGGAGCATTTTCCCGCGCAACTTTCCGGCGGAGAACAGCAACGTGTTGCTGTGGCTCGCGCTGTGGCGAAGAATCCGGAATTTCTTCTTTGCGATGAACCTACCGGTGCGCTTGATTTTGAGACGGGCATCCAGGTGTTAAAGTTACTGCGAAAATTCAGCAGAGAACATAAGCGAACAGTAGTGCTGATTACCCATAACGCCGGTATTGCCGATATGGCTGACCGGGTGTTCTATATGCGGGACGGACGGCTTGACCGGACGCGGAACAATGAAAACCCGCTGGCGCCTGAGGAGGTGTCCTGGTAGTGTTGTGGCGGAAGCTGATGCGCGACGTTTTGGAAAACAAGGCCGCCTATCTGGCTTGTCTCGTAGTGATTAGTATCGGTCTGATGGTTTATACGTCCCTCAATTTGACGGCTGATAACCTTTGGCAGGCAAAGGAAAACTTTTATCGGGAGTACGGCTTCCCCGACGGTTTTGCCACTGTACAAGGAATTTCTGATGCTGAAATTCGCCGACTGACTGCCTTGCCCGGTGTTGCCCGGATGGAAGGAAGGATTGTGCAGGATGTGCGAGTCATCTTTCCCGGACGGGAAGAGAGCGCTTTTCTCCGCCTGGTAACAGTGGGGCTTAGCCAAGAAACACAAATTAGTAAAGTTAAACACTTAGCCGGCTTACCCCTTGATCCTCACCGACCCGGTGTCTGGGTGGACTCTCAGTTTTTAGCTGCCAATGAACTGGAAATAGGAGGGGAGATTCCGGTCATTATTGGGGGTAGAAAAGTATTTTTGGAAATTAGGGGGCAGGCGCAAAGTCCTGAATATGTCTATCCTATGCGCACTGCGCAGGACCTGTTTCCCGACCCGCGAAGCTTTGGCATAGCGTACCTTCCTTTGCCGGTTATGCGCAGTCTGGCGGGGGAGTCAGTTCAGTTCAATCAGTTGATTTTTCAGCTTGAGCCAGCTTTTTCTTATCAGGATGTGGAATCGTTGTTGGAGCCAAGGCTGGAGCGTTTCGGCTTAGTGGCGCTCTATCCGGCAAAAGATCAGGTGAGTAACTTTATTCTTAACCAGGAGCTTAGCAGCACTGAGGCTACGGCTAATGTTATGCCGTTACTCTTTTTGGCCGTGGGTGCGGTTATTCTCTATATTTTATTGAAAAGAATTATTGAACAGCAGCGCGGTCAAATCGGGACGCTTAGATCTTTTGGCTATGGCAGTCGGGAAATTCAGGCTCATTATCTGTCTTATCCTTTGATAATAGGTCTTGCCGGCGGCCTGCTAGGCAGCCTGTCAGGCCTTTGGCTTTCTTTTCCGATGACGGCTATGTATCAGGCCTTTTTCCATCTGCCGGAATTGCGGGGAAGGGTCACATTTGATTATGTGCTTTTTGCGCTTCTGCTCTCGGTAGGTTTTGCGCTGCTTGCCGGTTATTTTGGCAGTCGTCAAGCTATGCGGCTTTCACCGGCTGAGGCGATGCGCCCACCGGCACCACTTTCCGGTCGGCATATTCAATTGGAACGATGGAACTGGTTCTGGCATAGTCTGACTGTTCAGGGGAAGATGGCTACCAGAAATCTCTTTCGCCACAGGCAGCGTAGTCTTTTTACCTTTGTCGGGATAATGTTTTGCTTTAGTATGATCGCAGTCACCGGTTATTTTAACAATATTATCTCCGTGATGATTTTTGAACAAATGACAAAGGTGCAGACTCACGATATTAAGATCAATTTTGCTGCGCCATTAGCTGCCGAGAGTGCACGCAGGGAACTGCTGAATTTGCCGGGGATAAAAAGAGTGGAAGTAATGCTTGAGGCACCCGCCACCTTAAAACATGGCTGGCGCGAGCGGGATACTGTGATTATTGGTTTGGGACGTGATGCAGAACTTTTTAATCTTTTCGATCAAGATGGACGTCGCGTATTGCCGCCGGAAGGGGGCTTGATTCTATCCAGTCAGTTGGCAGAGGCTCTGGAGGCCAAAGAAGGAACAATTATCACTTTGGAGAGCGCACTGCTCAGAGGTGATACTGTCAGCCTGCCCGTGCACTCGATTATTCCTCAGTATATGGGAATTAACGCATATATGGATAAAGATGCTTTGAATCGCGTGCTTAGGCAAGGGGAGCTGGCTACTTCCGCTTTGCTTGTAGCGGAGGAAGAGGCTTTGCCGCTCATTACAGAAAAATACCGGGAAGCTTCTCAAGTAGCCACGCTGGAAAACAGACAGCAGCTTCTGGATAATTTTAATGAAATGATGGCTACTTATGGGTTTACCGTCTGGATTTTGGCAGTTTTTGCCTTTATAACCGGCTTTGCCGTGATTTACAGCTTCAGCATAGTGGCTTTGGCTGAACGTAAGAGGGAATTGGCAAGTCTGCGCGTGCTTGGGATGACGACAGGAGAAGTCTCGCAGATTTTGACCTTTGAACAGTGGCTGCTCGCTCTTGCGGCTATCTTGGCAGGCATTCCTTTTACGATTTACTTGATTGGTCAGATGGCACAAGCCATGGGCAGCGATCTTTTTACCCTTCCGCTTATCTTTGAGCCGAATTCCTTTATCATTGCTTTTGTCGGTACAGCTTGTTTTATTCTGCTTGCACAATGGACTTTGCTGAGACAGATTCAGCGGTTTAGTCTGGTGGAAGCGCTAAAAGAAAGAGATTGAGAAAGACATGTAATACTTTGACAGTGGTTACTTTTGGAGGAGGTATGGATAATGAAGAAAAAAGTGCGCTGGCTGCTGGCAATATTATGCCTTTTGGCAGCGGGGGTCTATTATGCCAGAGAGGCGGCGAAACCTCTTCCCGTAGAGGTGTTGTCGGTGGAGCCAAGAACATTGTCATTGAGCTTTAATGAAGAAGGTCGAGTGGTGCCCGTAAATGAAAGGACGCTGGTTGCGGCTGTCGGCGGCAGAGTTTCGCGTGTCAAAGTAAGCACAGGAGACAAAGTGGCAAAGGGAGAGCTGCTGGTTCAACTGGACACAAGCGAATTATCCTACCAATTGGCCGGCCTGCGCGGTCAACTGGAAAGTGTCATCGGTCAAAGGACACAAGCTTTGCAAGTCCGACCTGCTGCTCAAATTGCGGTACAGCAGTTAGCTGTAGACCAGGCAAAAGAACAATTGTTGGCGGCACAAACAGAACAAGCGCGTGCTGATACTCTTCACCGGTTGGGAGCATTGAGCCAAAGGGAGTGGGATCAGGCAAACAATGCCATGAAGCACGCGGAGTTATTACTTTCGCAACAGGAGCAGGCGTTGCTTTTGCTTAAAGAGCAAGCTTTGCCTCCGGCGGGGACGGATCAATATTTTGCCGGGTTAATTAAGTCGCTCGAGAGTCAGATTGCCTTGCTGCAGCATCAGCTATCTCAAACACGTCACCGCTCTCCTTTAGCCGGCTTGGTTTGGCAGGTTTTAGTTGAAGAAGGAGCGGTGGTAGCTCCGGGAACTCCGCTCATAAAAGTTTTTCAGCCAGACTCTTACCAAGTCGAAGTTTATCTCTTAGCGGCCGATGCGCTGCAGGTTTCCCCGGGGATGACGGTTGAGGTAGTCCTGGATGGCCCGGCAGAGAAATATACTTTTCAGGGAGCGGTGAAGAAAGTGGCTGCCGCTGCAGAAGAAAGAATTTCTCCTTTGGGGATTGTGGAGCAGAGGATCAAAACCACCATTCAATTAGCCGGCAGTTTGGAAAAGCTGCGTCCGGGAACCGCTCTGGAAGTGACTTTTACCACCAGACAGGAGGAAGGCAGGCTGGTTGTGCCAAAAACTGCACTTTTTCCCCATGGTGACGGGGAAGCGCTCTTTGTAATCCGTAAAGGGCTGACAGAGCTGCAGCCGGTAGGGAGAGGATTAGAAACAGAAGAAGAAATAGTTATCACAGAGGGACTGCAGCCCGGAGAACAGGTAATCCGCAATCCCCGGCAAGAAGGCCTAACCCCGGGTCGGCGGGTGACTGCTACTGAGAGGTAGTCGCTTGCAGGCAAAATCGCCTCTCCCCCGCTAATAAGGATCTCTCCTGACAATAAAATGCTCTCTTCCCCTGACAATAAGCTTCCCTCTCCCCTGATAATAAGCTTCCCCCTCCCTCTGCCAATAAAATGCCCTTTTCTCCGCCAAAAAGCTACCCTCTCCCTCTGACAATAAAATGCCCTCTCCCTCTGGGTGAGGGTAGGGAGAGGGTAGGAAGAGGGTAAAAGAGGTGAGTGAAAGCATATCTTCATTCCTGAGATAGTACCCTTTTTTTGCGGAGGTATGCGCCTCTGCCGGGAAACAAAACCCTTAAAGTTGTTGCGTTACTCATCATTTTTAGAAAAGATAAGCCCCCGGTTGATAATGGCAACGCTCCAATCACCGCAGGGGGTTATTTTTTTTGTAATGAGGCAGGGAAATTGACAAATTATGGCGAAAGATAATGCCTGTGTGGAAAAAAATCAGTTCGCTGTCTGGGGCAGTGGTTTAAAAGTTTGAACTTGCTGCCTTGGGATGAAAGTAGGTAAAGACGATGAACTAAGTGGTATGAGTAGTAAATTTAAAGAACACATTGTATTTGAGCAGAATGGAGGGGTTTCATGTACATATCAAGGATTGCGACCGATGGTAGAGAGCAACTGACATACAATCATTTACTTGAAACCGCTACATACGCTAGTATGCTTGGGGAAAAGCTTCGTTTGTCTGCGTTGGTGCGCACGGCTGCGCTCTTGCACGATATGGGCAAATTTTCTGATGAGTTTATTCAGTATCTCAGACTCAGTGCTCAAAGCAAAAAGGACAGCAGGGATGTGCTGCGCAGGGGTTCGGTCATCCACGCGACGCAAGGAGCAAAATATATTTATAATGCCGGTTTAAGCGAAACAGAACAGTTGTTGGCGGCGGAGGTCGTTGCTATTTGTATTGCGGGGCATCATGGCGGGCTAATGGACAGTGTTTCGCCACAAGGAGAAACGCCACTGAGAAAAAGGCTAAACACCGTTAACGACGCGTTGCACTACGAAGAAGTCACAGCGACTTTTGAGAAAGAAGGCGTTCTGAAAAATAATTTGGCGGAACTGATAAACGCGTGCAGCATTGAGACATCAAGTTTTATTAATGCTTGCAAGAATGAAAGGCTTAACGTTGCCTTTATGGTTCATCTGCTTGTCAAAAATGTTTTCTCATGCTTGGTTGATTCTGACCGTTATAATGCGTATTGTTTCGAAATAGGGAAAATGCCGGAGGCACGGCTTGTCATTCCTCCCTGGGAAAAATACGCTATGCGGCTTGAAAAGCACCTTTCGTCTTTTAGGGTTGTTTCAGAGATCGACCGTATTCGCCATGATATTTCGGAGAAATGCTTGAACGCTTCAGCACGTCTTCGCGGTGTTTACCGTTTATCAGTACCGACAGGAGGTGGAAAAACACTTTCCAGCCTACGTTTTGCTTTAAATCACGCGAATGAGAACGACATGGAGCGTGTCATATATGTAATACCATATCTGTCGGTATTAGATCAGACTGCCAAAGAGATAAAGAGAGCCCTGCAATACGACTACAACGAGGATTTTATATTAGAGCATCATTCTAACCTTGTTCCACAGGACGATGAAAATGAAGCGCAAATGTATCGTTTGATGACTGATCGCTGGAGTCAGCCAATTATCATTACGACTATGGTTCAATTTTTGGAAAGTATTTATTCCCACAAAGCAGGTAATCTGCGTAAATTACACAACATGGCGAATGCTGTTTTAATCTTTGATGAGGTGCAATCTTTACCGGTCAAGTGCGTTCATTTGTTTAACGATGCGCTAAATTACCTGCACACTTTTGCTAATTGTACCGCATTGCTTTGTACTGCCACACAACCATTAGTTGATAAAGTAGAGCGGCCCGTTCATTTATCCTCGCCTCCAGAACTTATTGCCGACACAAGCGAAGCCTTCAATAAACTAAAGAGAACTCGAATTGTTGGCAGTACAAAAAAATATTCAACCGAGGCACTGCGTGATTTCGTTCTTGAAAAACTGGACGCAGCAGGTAACTGCCTTGTTATTTTGAACACAAAAAGGGATGCGGCAAGTCTTTACCGTGCGGTGAAAAATTATCTGGATGAAAATCTAAAAATACAGATAAAGCTCTTGCATTTGAGTACATCGATGTGCCCCGCTCACCGCATGGATGTAATTGACTCCATGCAAATAGCTGAAGACAACAAAAAAATACTCAAGCGCGAGCGTATTTTATGCATCAGCACACAGCTTATAGAAGCCGGTGTGGATATTTCTTTCGCCTGTGTCGTGCGTGCTTTGGCTGGGCTGGACAGCATAGCTCAGGCAGCAGGGCGTTGTAATCGTCACGGTGAAGACCAAGATGGCCGCGATGTTTACATTGTCAACCTTGAAGATGAAAACCTTTCAAAACTACCGGACATTCGATGCGGTAGCGATGTGACTAAGAGGATAATTGAAGAAGCACCTGATGATTTGCTGTCTCAAACCGTAATGGAGCGTTATTACAGGGAGTACTTCTACAAGCGCAAGGATGAGATGGATTATCCGTACAATAACGGGTACATTTATGACTTATTGTCGCATAACAGAAAAGGCAATGGTGCATTTATAAATTCCGGTGATAAAGAATCATTTCCGGCGCTTTGTCAGGCGTTTCAAACTGCGGGTGAGCAGTTTTGTGTGATCGACAAAGGTACTACCGGAGTTCTTGTTCCCTATAAACGCGGTGCAGAGCTTATCGAGGAATACAGAACGGCTGATTTGAGGGTGAAATCAAAGCTGCTGCGCGAAATGGGAAGGTATTCGATTTCGCTCTATGCTCACCAGATCCGTGCGCTTGATAAAGAGCAGGCGTTGCACTTAATTGAAGATGAAATGTTTGTTCTGAAAGAAAAGTATTACGATTTAAAACTTGGCGTAGTTTTTCAAAAAGACTTAGAATTTTTATACACATAGGAAGGTGATTAAATGATGCACAGAAACACGGTGGAATTCGTCGTACATGGTAAATACGCACTGTTTTCTGATCCGATAACGCGTGTTGGCGGCGAAAAACTCTCGTATCAGATACCGACTTATCAGGCGCTGAAAGGTATTCTTGAGAGTGTGTATTGGAAGCCCACGTTTATTTGGTACATTGATGAGGCGCGGGTTATGAATAAAATCCAAACGCAGTCAAAGGGCATACGGCCAATTTGCTATAAACCGCTAAAGAAAAATGGAAATCTTGTTCTAAACGACCTTGCTTATTATACCTACCTCAAGGATGTCTGCTATCATGTCAGGGCGCATTTTGAATGGAATGAAAACCGCCCCGAGCTTGCTTATGACCGAAATGAGCATAAGCATCACAATATTGCGAAGCGCATGATAGAGCGCGGTGGCCGGCGCGACATTTTTATCGGCACACGCGAGTGTCAGGCCTACGTTGAGCCCTGCACATTCGGGGAGGGTGAAGGATTTTATGATAGTTACGGTGAGCTGAGTTTTGGCGTAATGGTGCACGGCTTTGATTACCCGGACGAAACGGGAAAAGACGAGATGTCTGTGCGGCTATGGAAATCAGCGAAAATGGATAACGGATACATAAAATTCCCACTGCCGCATGATGAGTCACAGGAAATAGTGCGGCGTTTTATCAGGCCGATGAAAGCGAAAATATTTGAGGATAAGGTGAATTTCTTGGGGTTGGAAGAGCCGGAATTTACCGTAATATTGGCTGAAAGCGGTGCTGAATCATGAGCTGGTTACAAAATCTATATGAGACATATGATGCTTGCCGCGATGTGGTCGGGATAGGCGGTGATGAGCAGAACAAGCTGCTGCTGCCAATTGGGCACGTGCTAAAAAAGACAAATATTGCGATACATTTACGCGGCTCTGGTACCTTTATCAGAGCCGAAAAAAGTGATGCAGAAATATTTACACCCTGCACTGACGAATCTGAGTCAAGAACTTATGGCGCTGTACCATATCCGCTGTTTGATCAGATAAAGCACTTGACTGGGAAGCAGTATCTTGAAAATCTGATAAAGTGGCAGAAATATTTAGAAGGCATGTCCGAATATTCAGTAGCGTATGAAATGGTTTCTGCTGTGCTTAAATATATAGAAAGCGGCACACTGAAAGACGATTTAGCATCCTGTAATATCAAGTACGATGATAAACTGTTTATAAGATTCTGCGTGAGTATTGACGGACAGCTTGAGGATAGACTCTGGATGATACCCGAGATATGGCGTGCATGGTATAGTTATTACAAATTAGAAGATGTTGAAAAACGCCTTATAAAAGGCTTATGCTATATCTCCGGAGAAACCGGTATAGCGTATACGGAGAAGCATCCGAAAAGTATAAACCGGGCCTCAGGCAATGCCAAGCTAATCACCGGTAACGACAGTTCAAACTTTACCTATCGCGGCAGATTTAAGGAATCATCGCAAGCCGTGACGGTTAGCTATGAAAATTCGCAAAAAGCCCACCAAGCACTGCGGTGGCTGATTGCAAAACAGGACTACCGTTGCGATACACAAGCTATTGTGGCTTGGGCAATTGATAAAATGCCGGAACTAATCAATTACTATGGCGACAGTTACAGCATCTCGGCGCAAACAGACTCAGAAAAGCTGATAGAAGCAGAAAGTGTTATATATACCGATTACGCGGATCTTCTAAAAAAAACCCTTTCCGGTTACGGTGCTCCAGACTGGCTTAAAAAACATGTGCGTAGGGTTGCTGTTCTGGCAACGGACAACGCGACTACAGGGCGCATGTCCGTTACTTATTATCGCGAGTTGGCGGAAGATGAATATTTAGAGCGCATAGTCGGATGGCACAATATTTGTAGTTGGTATCAACCATTTAGAAAAGATAAGGATTGGAAATACAAGCACGGATACTTTATCGGTGCACCATCCTTCGACCAAATTATCGAAGCAGTTTTGGGCAAAAAAAGAAATAGAAAAGACAATGCCTACGACAAACTGAAAAAGGCAGCGCGAGAACGCCTTCTGCACTGTGTGTTCGACGGTGAGCGGATCCCGCATGATATGGTAAACACTGCTGTTCATCGCGCTTCCAATCCGCTGGCGTTTGAGACCGATGCAAAGAGCGCTGGAGGGCGTTGGAGTGAATGGGAACAAGTCCTCTGTACCGCCTGCGCATTGGTCAAGCGATATTATTACGATTATAAAAAGGAGGAATTTAAAGTGGCGTTGGAAGATCAGCGAAGAGATCGCGACTATCTTTACGGAAGGCTGCTTGCGGTGGTCGACAAAATTGAATTACAAGCAAGATACAAGCAAGGAAACGCCAAGGACAACGCGCGGGCAACAAACGCGATACGCTACATGACAATTTTTTCACAACGACCATTTAGCACGTGGAATAGGTTATTTACACAGGAATTGAATCCGTATATACAGCAGCTTAAAGGCGCTAGCTGGCATTTGAATCAGATTGGAGAGATTAAGGATTTATTTAACAAAGGTGAATTTGAGTCTGACAGTCCTCTCAGCGGGAAATATCTTCTCGGATTCTTTGCGCAAAGGCAAGCACTGCGTCAAAAACAAGTAAAAAATAGTGATGACGAAAATGGAGGGAATGACAATGAGTTTGAAGAACAAAATTGATTTTGCGGTGGTTTTTACTGTGAAAAAAGCGAACCCGAACGGCGACCCTCTCAACGGCAACCGTCCGCGCGTCGACTATGACGGTTATGGTGAGGTGTCAGATGTCTGCCTGAAACGCAAACTGCGCAATCGCTTGCAGGATATGGGAGAGGCAATTTTCGTACAGTCGGATGACAACAGGAAAGATGAGTACCGGAGCCTTAATGCTCGCTTTGAAGGGAATAAAGAGATTAAAAGTGAAGATGATAAGGAAAAAAAAGCTGAAATCGCTTGCAAGACATGGTACGACGTTCGCGCTTTTGGGCAAGTTTTCGCATTCAAAGCCAAGGATAAAAAAGGAAAAAACTCAGAATCAAATGAAGAAAGTGGTGAAAGTGGCTCGGTTTCTATCGGCGTTCGCGGCCCTGTAACTGTGCAAAGTGCTGTCAGTGTTGAGCCTGTTGTCATCAGCAGCCTTCAGATTACAAAGAGTGTCAATCTTGAAACGAATGAGAAAGATCCTGCAAAAAAAGCAGCAGATACCATGGGCATGAAGCACCGCGTAGACTATGGTGTCTATAAAACATTCGGCAGTATTAACTGCCAGTTGGCTGAAAAAACCGGCTTCAGTGAAGCGGATGCGGACAAGCTGCTTGATGCGCTGAAAACGCTGTTTATTAACGATGCCTCCGCTGCGCGCCCTGATGGCAGCATGGAAATTGTGAAGGTCATCTGGTGGAAACACAATTCTAAAATCGGTCAATATTCTTCGGCAAAAGTTCATCGAAGCCTTAAAGTTGATGTTTCTGATATAAGCTTGCCAAAGGTCACGATTGAACCGCTGGCTGGGCTGGAACCAGTAGTTTTCGGCGAAGAATGATATGTCCTTACTAAAATTAGCCTTGAATTGGGAATTTAAGCTGATTAGTACTAAAAGGGGATATTCCTATGGCGTATCGTTGATTGAGAGTTGATAAAATGGCAAATAGTCATAATGAAGACGATCTGCTTCCCCTCTCTGGAATACAGCATTTTGCCTTTTGTGAAAGGCAATGGGGACTGATCCATGTGGAAAGCCAATGGGTGGAGAATCTTCCCACAGCGGAAGGCAGGCTTTTGCATAAACGGGTTGATGATCCGTATTTTACCGAATCGCGTGGCGATGTGAAAACGGTGCGTTCAGTTCCTTTGTTGTCTAAAGCGCTTGGCTTGTACGGAGTTGCAGATGTGGTTGAGATTCACCGCTGCCCACCGCGCGATAAGCGTGGATTGACGCATAGTAATCCCAACGATGACTCCGGTATTAGATATAATATTGTCGAGTACAAACGAGGCAGTCCAAAGGCTGATGACAGGGATGCGGTTCAACTATGCGCACAAGCTATTTGCTTAGAAGAGATGCTTGGTATAACTTTAGATTATGGATACATGTATTATGGAGAAACCAAGCATAGACACCAGGTTGATTTTGACGACACTCTCAGGGAGAGGGTAAAAATATTAGCAGAAAAAATGCATCTGCTGTACTCACATGGAATCACCCCGCCAGCTATAAAAGGAAAACAATGCAAAAATTGCTCAATGGTTGGTGTCTGCTTGCCGAAGCTAGGCAGAGGCAGTAAGAAAGCAGAAATGTATATGGCCGAATTGCTGGAAGAGATGAACAGAGAATAAATGTCGGGGAGAGCAGCAGATGCGCAAAATGCTCAACGTATTATATGTGACCAATCCTGACGCGTATCTTTCAAAAGACGGAGAGAATTTAGTAGTACGTATCAACGATGAGGAAGCTTTACGCACCCCAATTCACTACCTGGAAGGTATCGTCACTTTTGGTCATATGGGTGCCAGTCCGGCTTTGTTAGGTATGTGTGTGGAAAAAGGGGTGACGGTATCCTTCCTGACCGGGTTTGGAAAACACCTGGCTACCGTTCAAGGTATTCCTAAAGGCAATGTTCTGTTAAGAAGAAAGCAATACCGGTTAGCGGATTCGGAACGAGATTCCTCGATGTTGGCATCAGCGTTTATCATTGGTAAAATCGCAAATTGCAGAACGGTCTTAAGGCGTTTTATTAGTGATTATGGTGACAAGATGGAAACAAAAGCGATTGAGGATGTCTCTAAGCTGATGGCAAGAAATGTATTGAAGTTGAATAAAGAGCTTAGTCTAGAAGAAGTGAGAGGCATTGAAGGAGAAACAGCTCGTAATTATTTTTCAGTGTTTGATCAGTTAATTGTCTGTCAAAAGAATCATTTTTTTATGCGAGGACGTAACCGTCGGCCGCCCCGAGATAACGTTAATGCTTTGCTCTCGTTTCTCTATACACTTCTTCTTCATGAAACTAAGGCTGCGTTACAGACGGTTGGCTTAGACCCTTATGTAGGCTTTCTGCATCGTGACCGTCCGGGGAGAATGGGGTTAGCTCTTGACCTGATGGAGGAGTTTAGGCCATACATTGCGGACAGGCTCGCGTTAAGCCTGATTAACCGACAACAGATTAGTGGCAGTGATTTTATTAGCGCAGAGTCTGGAGGTGTGATTATGAAAGAAGCCGCCAGAAGATCAGTGCTGGAAGCTTGGCAAAAAAGAAAACAGGAAGAAATGACCCACCCTTTTCTTGAAGAAAAAATGCATGTGGGTCTCTTGCCGTATGCTCAAGCATTATTATTGTCTAGGCATTTAAGAGGGGATATCGATCGTTACCCTCCATTTGTCTGGAAGTAGGAGGATTACGATGCCATGATGGTATTGATTACATATGACGTAAGCACAACATCACCGGAAGGAAGAAAAAGATTGCGAAATGTTGCAAAACAATGCGTTAATTTTGGGCAAAGGGTTCAGAACTCGGTATTTGAGTGTCTTCTAGAACCGGCGCAGTTTGTCATGCTGAAAAATACACTGGAAAAGATAATCAATAAAGATGAAGACAGTTTGCGATATTATTCCCTTGGCAGTAATTGGAGAAGGAGGGTGGAGCATGTCGGCGTAAAATCAGCTTTTGATCCGGAAGGTTCGTTAATTGTTTGAAGTGCGAACCCTATGCTATCAGAAATATTGCGAACTATCGCACACCCTGTAGATGTTGAGAGTTTGTCCTTTTCATCAGAAAATATATAGACAATAAACACAATAAATATATGGTTCGCACAAATGCGTTCTACAAGCCTATGAATTATAACGATTTGTTGTATACTGTCGCCCCCCGCGCGGGGGCGTGGATTGAAACACCGACCTGGAGATAAGACAGCTTGAAAAACAGGCGTCGCCCCCCGCGCGGGGGCGTGGATTGAAACATAAATCCATTCAGTAGGTCTGAAATCAATTTGGTCGCCCCCCGCGCGGGGGCGTGGATTGAAACAGTCAAGTATCTGCCCTTGATGCTGTATAGCCGCGTCGCCCCCCGCGCGGGGGCGTGGATTGAAACAAGTTGGTGGTTTTCGATCCGCCGCACCTGATTTGTCGCCCCCCGCGCGGGGGCGTGGATTGAAACGTCCTCCGCTATCTCATGGACAGCTAGTGTTCCGGCGTCGCCCCC
>JAGXTL010000129.1 GCA_018333635.1 Dethiobacter sp. | reverse complement strand
TGACCACATCTTACAATAAAAAACCTATTAGGAAATTTACCGATTGCTAAGTGGTTCACTTATTGGTGATCAAAGTGGCTCAGATATTCATGATCACGTGGCTCAAATATTCGTTGACATTCGGACATGTCTGTGAATATAAAGCAATTCAACAAATTCTGGAATAATATCTTCGATAATATTTTGACTTTCTACTCTACCAAGCTTTATTGCAAAATCCGCATCTAATAAGGCAATCTTACACTTTAAAGGCATATTGAAACTCCAGTCTTAAGAATAATTAATTTATTAATCATTCTCCAAGAATTCCAATATATCCTTTTCGTTCATTGCTTTTCGAGAAATTCCAAATTCTTCAGGGCCTTTACGAGCTAGTGATAGTAAGTATTTAAGCTTATCTTCAGTAATTTTCTTTTCTTCAAATGCATATAAAGCTGCATCCAGCAAACCATCAAATCGTATTGTATTAGTTCTCCGCTGTTGTTCAACTCCTAGTTGTAACCTTTTCTGTGCGATACGAACTGGCGAGTCTTCCTCTTTGTCAGATAAGTTCATTAACTCAAGACATTTGTCAAGAGATATAAAATCAATTTCATAAAGACGACGCACAATTGCTTTATAGGGAACCCCAAAAACATCCATTAATCGTATAACATCAAAAAGTTTAAGATTATTGGGTCTTAAGTCTAGTTCATCTAGTTCATTTCTTAATACTCTTTTTGGTACTAAAAGCATAGCAGCAAATCTATTAGCCATGTTTTCTTTGAGACTTAATTTATTGTCTCCATTTAAATTAAGTGTAGATAGACTAATAAAATCTCCATGTTTTAAAACATCTTCATCATACCAAATATGGTACAATTCATGAGCTGCCGCAAATATTTGTTTATCAAACTGAATATATGAATTTACAAAAGAAAATAGTTTGCCCCCTTTGGGACAAACAAAACCACATAATTCATCATCTTCAATTGGGTATTGTAAAAAAATTGAGTTCTTCGCTATAATACCGAAAATCTCTTCTTTAATTATTCGCAAGGATTTTCCTAACTCTGAAATTTTTGTGTTTGCTTTAAACTCCAATTCTTTTACTATTTCCTGACTTAATTCCAAATGGCTAACCACATTCGCAGACATATTATTCACTCCACTTGATTCTGCAATAAATTAGTCAATTCTACCATTTCATCCATTACATGATCAAGAAATCTTAAATCATCCTTAGTATTTGGTTTGCTAACAGAACCCATCATTACAAAGACTGGATTGATTATCTGGTGCTCCTCATATTTCATTAAATAATCAAAAGAAACATTCATTATTGAAGCTAATTTGGATACTTCTATTACATTAATAGCTTTTTTGCCATGAACTATTTTACTCATAACTTGTTTAGAAACACCAAACTTTTCAGCTAACTCTGTTTGACTCATCTTATTTTCTTCTAAATACAACTGGATTTTATCTCCAATCTGTTCAAACAGATCTTTCATTAGATAACCTCCCTTTTCCCCTCGTCTATAAAATATCATAGTATACAAGCTATCGTCAACAATATGTTTACCTATCATTTAAAACGATACAGTTTTGGGCAATTATTATATGAAAAATCAAATAATCTTATACATATTTTCAACATATTATTTACGAAGTTTGCATCATGTAGTCAGCTAATGAACCATTCTTCGCTTTCAATCCATTCATCATCGATTAAATCACGAAGGCTGTTGGCGGGAGTAGGTGGGAATCGAACCCACCACGGACGGGTCAACGCCCGCCACCGGATTTGAAGTCCGGGGCCCTCACCAGGCAGACATCTACTCCCATTATTAAACTTACCAATAAAATTGAAACCTTCGCAACTTAACCAAAGTGAATTTCAGGCACAAGGATATTATAGCACCTGATTCCAGCCGCTTCAATAGTTATGCTCGCATGTTAATGCCCACTAGTGCCAACGTATTCGCCCGTTGAATGAAAAACAGAATATATTGCCATACCAAGTCGTCACCATTCCATAAGCTTGTGCTGAAGCTCCACTGAGGTGTGTTTCTCACGCAAATCTCGAAGCGCCCCCCCTCCAGTGAAGGCTTAACTCACCCGTCTGCTTTATCTTTTTGAGATGTTACTCTGGGAACCCGACAGGCGAGCGAATTTATTCAATCATAGTGCGTCCAAAGGCTGATAATTTTTATGGCTTTTGCGTCTTCATCTACTTCATAAACAAGCCGATGTTTAATATTGATACGCCTAGAATATGCCCCCTGCAAATCACCTTGCAGCTTTTTATACGGTGGTGGTGTTTGGTACGGATTATTGCGGATAAGGTCAATTAGCGCCCTTGCCTTATTCTCCAATTTTGCTGCCTTCAGCTTGTGAATGTCGTTTGCCGCTAGTCTGGTATAAAAGACAGAATAAATTACCATTTCACCTCGTTTTCCGGCAGGCACTCGCTAAGCGGTGTCTGCAAACCCTCTGCAATCTTTTTTTTCATTCTCGGAACGGAGCAAATGTGTACCGTTTCCATTAAGCCGTTATAATCCTCCTCACTGATGACAACAGCGTTTCCGTCCTTGGTACTGATATTTATCGGCTCGTTATACTTAATAGTCTGTTCCAGCATGCTAAAAATGTTTTTTCTGAAGCTAGTAATATTGGTATTTAGCATTTAAGTTCACCTCCCCCTATGTACATAGTAATGTACGCTTTTTGTCTTGTCAATGTGAGCTCATCTTTTTAGAAGCTATTCCATACTATTTTACATTTTGTTTGATCCTTCAACACTATACACAAGACGCCTATGCCGCGGCGCACCATATTAAACCGGCGGGAGGCATAATGTCTCCCGCCGGCAGTTCATACTGCATATTTTGTTTAGAACGGTTTAAGGTCTAAGGGTTATTTTTGAAGGCTCTTCTGGTACTTGCCCTTATTGAGGCGGTAAGCTTTCCAGCCTGAAAGTGAGATCCATGTGAGCGCTGTCGCTTTGGATTATGTTGTCATCAACCTCACGCCAGCCGGTACCGTCCCATCTCCGCACGTTTTGAGCCAAAGCCGCCCGGAAGAAGAAAGCGACTTCCTGGCCAGGCTGAAGTACGTCTCCGGGCAGAAAACCTTCAGTGCCAAAGGTCCTCCCGCCCCATCCATTGAGTCCGGGAATTCCCCAAGGATGAGGTGGACCCGCTTGCCATTGCCCACGCAGCCTGCTTGGCACAGACCACCCTGACGGCCCCCAGCCAAAGGTACCCCTGGTGTCAACTTCCTTGCTCACGTCTGCAATATACCACCCTTGCTCGTCATTACGCGTGATAAATGTAACGTAAGGTCGAACAGTTTCACTAATAGCGTCGGGATGAATCCCGGTTGTAAGATACTGGCCCAGTTCCCCTTGTGGAAAACCGATGATGGAGTTCGCTTCAGCCGCTGTTTCCGGTTCCACGATTCCGTTTTCATTATTCGTTATTGAACTGAAAGTTACTGATAACCTCCCGGGAAGCGTTCCGGTGTTCCGCAATACCCACTTATAGTAGGGTGTAACATCACCAGGCGCCATATTGGAGACACTTACGCTCATTACATGAGGGTTACCTGCCTGCAGTTCTATCGTACCAGCGGCAAAGGTGTTGCCGGTATTGGTCTCCGTATCGGTAAAGAGGGCCATGGTGGCGCCGCCGGCCAGTCCTGCTACCAGCAGCACCGCCAGTACCAGCAGCAATAGTTTTGCTTTCATCTGGATTCTCCTCTCCCTGCCGTCTGCACGGCAAGATTAATTAAAGGTGACTGTCTAATTGTTGGCGGTCTGCTCGGCGTTGACGGTAAAGGTCACGGTGCCGTTGTCATTCTGGTATTCGTTGCCCGCCGTCAAAGGCAGGGTTACGGTGAAGGTCACAGTGGCTGAGGCTCCCGGCGCAAGCACCACGTCCTGATCATCTGTAAGTCCGCCAACTACAGCGGGAGTATTGCCAGGGGAATTCCCTTGAACCTCAAACAAGGCTCCGCTAGTGGCTGCCAACACATCAAACCGCAATGCCAGAGTACCTGCGTTTGTCACGGTAAAGCTGCCGCTCCTGATGTCGCCAGGCGCCATGTTTGCAAAACCAACCTCAGGGATAACGGTTGAGCCGACAGTAATATCCACCGTGCCGGCGGCAAAAGAGTTGCCTGCGCTGGTCTCTGTATCGGTAAAGATAGCCATTGTGGCACCGCCGACCAACGCGGCTGCCAGAGCGATAACCAGCATACTCATAAACATTTTCTTCTTCATTTTTCAAAACCTCCGGTTAGATTATTATTTTGGCGCACAAGCGGTACGCCGCGCCCGCTTCCGGGCAGCCTGGCAACCTTAACATTTTTAAGGCCCAGCGGCTTTGCGTCACTGCCTCACAACAGCTTTGCCCCTACCGGTTTTTGCCATCACCGACAGACTTTGAATCATGCTAAATCGTCCGCTAGGTTCCCCCCTCCAATTGTTTTTCTCTTTCCAAAGCCTGCGCGTAGCCCATAAGCTTGCGTAGCTCTGTAGCGATAATTAGAACCGCCGGCACAATGACGAGCAGGATAATTCCCATTCTAGTCCTGACAAAACTGAAGATGAAACCAAGATGAGGTACGTTGAAGTCCACGCGCCCGATCAGGTTAGCGGCAGGGAGCGGCAGCGGGTCGTTAGCATCGTTGGCGTCGCCGCGGGTGATAAAGCTGACGGGGTCGGTGGGCTGCACGGCAATTACGCGGTGCGTGACGATTGTTTCCGCCTTTTCCGGGTCAGGGTCATGGTAGGTGATGATGTCTCCCACCTGTAGCGCGGTTGCTTCGATCGGCCGTACCAACACTACGCTTCCAGCCTCAAAGGCGGGACTCATACTGCCGCTTAATACGATATAGATCTTATAGCCGGCCACGGCGGGGACGCCTGCAATGCGGCTTTGCAGGAGGGAAAAGACAAGTACAGCCATCAACAACATTATGAAACCAAGCAGGAACTGTCCGGCAAGTCGCACAACTTTACGCGTGGCGGTTAATGCGCCGAACTGCTTTGCGACTGCTGTTTCCATCAATTTTCACCTCGTTTTCCGTCTCTCCGTAATCACTCTTTTACTGTCCTGAGGCTTTTTCCGCTTCCCAGAATTCGTTAATATTTTTACTGCTATCGTTTATATAATTGTCGACACTCATGCACTGGTAAACGCTTTCAGTAACGCCCTGAGGCTCATAAATTGCTACGCTGGCAGTTTCATCTTTGCCCGATTCGACCAGGCGCAGGCGAGCGGGCAACTCTCTGACTATAAAGCCGTTTAATGCTGAAAGATGCAGAGAGCCAAAATATTCGCCGGGCGCACCCGAAGTAGTGTCCAGTTTGAAGCCCAATTCGATTTTGTCACCCGGTTTCAAGATAACTTCCTCATTCTGGATTTCGAAATGCTGTGCCAGCGATCCGGAAAAGAACCAATGCAGGGTCAAGATGCGGTAACCAATATTTTCAACGGTAAGCACGTGAGGAAAGTTTCTGTTGTTGCCGGAGGGATAAGTGCCAAAATTAAGGTAAATCTGCTCATTGACACTTTTTGCTACCTTAAAGGCCGGACCTGGATTGCCTGGGCTGTCGTTCGTTTTGCTCTTGCCAGGGTAAATTGCCAGGTTTTCGACAAAAGATGTGGCGCGAAAAGCAGCTTGCGTCTCCTCCCGATCGGTAAAGTAGGCTATTGTAACCGGCAACTGCCACACGAAATAAACCAAGACAATTATAGCGGCAACCCAACAAGCTTGACAGAAATCTTTTAATGCCCTTCGTCTGGCTTCCAAGCGGCGCCTGCGGCGCTGCTGCAACCTGCTCATTAGTTGCCCTCCTGTTTTTTTGCGTGATTCGTACTAAACAAAAACCAAGCCTAACACCTAGGTACCTAGCCAACTTTTCCCGGCAAAAGCCTTACGGCTCCGTTTCCCAGCAGCGCATTTCCTGCTTGTCCTCAGGAGATGCCGTTGCCTTCAGTGCTTCGTCCATTAAGCGGAGCATTTCCAACAGGCTGCGGAACGAACAGGATTTTTGACCTTCCAGCCACTGAATGGTGCCCTGCCAGCAGTTGTCTTGTCGAAACTTAACCTGGATCAAGAAAGACTGACCCTTGGCGTATCGTTTATGGTTTGCCGCTTGGCTATGCGCCACTCTTTCTCCCCCTAACCCGGACAAAAACATTTCTGCATTAAAATTCACCGCACCCTTTGAACTGCTGTCACTTTAAAGAACTACCGAAGCACGCAGCCGGAACAACACTCGCTAGTCATTTGCTGAACACAGCATATCAGCGGGCAGTTTCAAGCCGGAAACATGGCGATGGTAAAAAAATTACCATTCTGTGACAAACAAATTTCAAATAAGTATTCGTATAAATACAAAACCGCTGGTTTTTAGGAACCAACGGTTTTGGCGATGCTGCTATGTAGCTAGGTCTTATCATGCGGGGTTAAAGGCTGCAACCTGCTTCTCAGCAGCAGCTCACGGTCTTTGAGGCTGGCGGCCAGACGCTGCAGAATACGCTGTCCCTGCTCCAAGGTAGTGTTCGGCAACAGAACCATAAACTGCTGCTGGCCAAAGCGGCAAAGCACATCGCTTTTGCGCAGGGCGTCCTGCAGAACCTCCTGCAAAGCAGCCATGTCCTCCTGCCATGTTCTGGCTGTTTCAGTGCCAAGTTCTGAGGAAGTTGCAGCCAACAAGGCCAACAATCCTTGCCCACCGTTTCTTTCCGCTCGACGAATTTCCAGGTTGCAGATAACATTAAAAAATTCCGGCTCGCAAAAGAAAGCCTCATTAGTCTGCTGCCTACTTTGCATGGCCTCCCGAAAAGCGGAAAAATCCAGGACTTTGCCGCTATCGCTGTCACGTTCCTGAATGAGGCGGAGCATTCGTTTCATGGCCGGGGAAGGCTTCAGTCCCATTTCCCGGTAAAAAACGGATGTGACATTTTCATAATGCCATTTTGATTGCGCTACCTTTCCATCATCCAGCAGCGCCTCGAGCAAAATCAAGTGCAGCTCTTCCTCAAAATAGTCAATCAGCAGCGCCCTGGTTATCTCTTCAACTATTTCCGCATAAGCATGTGACTCTCTAAGCAGCAGAGCCAGTTCCACTACACTTTGCAAATACAAACGGCGGTAATGGCTTCTGAGAGGTATCAACCAGTCACTGTAAGGACACTCAGGCAACAAGTCTCCTTTATAAAGTGACAGCCCCTGTCTGTACAGATTCATGGCTTCCTGTATCAATCCCTGTTTTGCAGCAAGACGAGCCTGGCGGCAACAGGATTCAAAAACGTTTACATCCACCCACAAGTCCTGGTGACGATTAAAGATATAGCCGCCTTGGGTAAATCTAATTAAATCCACTCCTTCGCCAAGCAGGCTGCGCAGGCGGTGAATTAGCGTACGGACGGCGCTTTTGGCATTATCGTAGGGCTGGTTCGGCCATAACTGTTCTACGATAACATCCGGGAGCAGGACGCGGTCTTGGTTGACCAGCAAATATTTAAACAGATCCCATACCTTGCGTGAACGCCCACGTGTTTCAGAAAGAAATTTATCCCCGTCTATTACTACAAAATGTCCCAAGGTAAAAACTTTGAGCTGTTTGCTTTCTGTCTCCGTCAAGATATCCTCTGCACCCATACATGATCCTCCAAATCGACAAAAAGCTTATTTATCTTAAGTTTCGAGGACTATGCTGCGTTTTACTTAGTCATTCTTAATGATACCAGAAAAATACTAATTATGCAAAACATTCTTGAGATTCTTTTGCTCTGCCGATAGGCGCTAGAGCACATCCTTACTTTAGCAGCTAGCAATAGCCTGGATATTTTTATTCCAGTCTCATGGAAAATATTATCTAAATTGGATTTTACGCGACCCACTCGGCTTGTTCTAAGCATAGCAAATAACGAGAAGAAAAGCTTATAGCACGCCTGTCCTCTTTGACGCAGGAATTTTTAACATTATGCAAAAATTCTTTACATGAGACTAATTTCCTCACCCTCACCCTAACCCTCTCCCAGAGGGAGAGGGAATTTATGGGAGGGAGAGGGCTAGGGTGAGGGTGAGGGTGCGAATCCCCTCTCCCTCTGGGAGAGGGCTAGGGTGAGGGTGCAAATCCCCTCTCCCTCTGGGAGAGGGCTAGGGTGAGGGCGCAAATCCCCTCTCCCTCTGGGTGAAGGCTAGCGTGAGGGCACAAATCCCCTCTCCCTCTGGGTGAAGGCTAGCGTGAGGGCACAAATCCCCTCTCCCTCTGGGTGAAGGCTAGCGTGAGGGCACAAATCCCCTCTCCCTC
>JAGXTL010000034.1 GCA_018333635.1 Dethiobacter sp. | reverse complement strand
TGCTCTTCTTCTTGTTTAATGGGTCGGACATTTAAAGATTGAAATTCTGTCTGTGTTGGCATTCAAGACTCCTCTTCAGATCCTAAAATGTATTTAACTACATTTTAGCAGTTCGAAGAAGAAAAGACCAGTGGGTTATTGAAAATCTTTATTGTGACTACATTTTACTCGACTTTGACGTGGCCCTGGCCCTTCCTCCAGCTCTGGCTCTTGCTCGAAAACATCAAGGCCGGCGCCGGCAATTTCTCCTTCTCGCAATGCCTTGACCAGTGCTTTCTCATCAACAACCGGGCCACGTGCAGTGTTAATCAGGTAAGCTGTGTTTTTCATCACTTTTAACTCCCCCTCGCCAATCAGATGGACTGTTTCATCCATCAGTGGCACATGGAGGGATACAAAATCAGCTTCCTGCAACAAACTATCGAGCTCCCGGTACTCAACACCCAAGGCGTTTTCTTCTGCTTCGCTTTTTCTGTTGGTGTTATAGTAAATAACCTTCATGTCAAAACCTTTGGCACGCCTGACAACAGCCTGTCCGATCCGGCCCATGCCGACAACGCCGAGCGTTTTGCCGCAGACATCACCACCGAGAAACATCATTGGGCCCCAGCCGTCAAATTTCCCTTCCCGTGTAAAGCGATCCGCCTCAACGATCCTGCGTGCTACCGTCATAATCAATGCCCAGGCAAGGTCAGCCGAAGTTTCCGTCAGCACCCCCGGCGTATTGGAAACAGCAATACGGCGCTGGGTGCAGGCTGCTACGTCAATATTATTAAACCCTACTGCGTAGTTGGCCAAGACTTTTAAATTAGGATTTAAATTAAGGAGACTGGCATCAATGGAGTCTGTCAGAAGACAAAGAATCCCGTCCACCTCTTTTATTGCCTCTTCAAGTTCTTGCCTTGTCATCACTCTATCATAAGGGTTGACCTGCATCTCGCATTCAGCGGCTATCATATCAAGAGCTTTCTGGGGCAACCTGCGAGTCACGTAAACTTTAGGTTTCTTCATCTGCAAACCTCCTTGGTTACAGCAGTTTTTTAATCATTACATACATTTTTAGCTGTAAGGCATCATTAAAATGTACTGGATTTAGACCCGTTATTTTATTAATTTTCTCCAACCTGTAAAGAAGTGTGTTTCTGTGAATAAAAAGAAGTCTTGCAGTCTCACTGATATTAAAACTGCTATCAAATAATTTCTCCAGAGTCTCCCGCAAGGTGTCATCCAATAGATTAGACAGGTTTTTCTGCTCTTCGAAGTGCTGAATATACCGGTGTTTATAATCCCTGGGCAGGCTGTTAACTGTTATGCCTAGACTAAGGTCCTCATATGAATAAATTTTACCGGAACCACTCAATTTCTTGCCAACAGTTATAGCTTCAACAGCTTGCTGATAGGTTCTCTTCAGTCCGAAAACGCCTTCATGAAAAGACCCTATGCCAATAGTAGTTGTCAGGCCCCTCCGGATGCTTAGCAACTCCTGTATTTTTTGGGAAAGCTTGACTATCTTTTTGGCAGCGCATCGTTTCAACAACCATTGTTAAAAGTTGACCAAACTGCCTTACTTCATCAGGAGAGCCGGTTATGCCAACAACTCCAACAATTTTATTATTATAGCTGATGGGCAAGTTAACTCCCGGCTTTGCTCCCTGCAGTCTGCAGGAGTCTTCTATGGTAATTTCCTTGGCGACACCGCTTCTGACCACCTCGTATGCACCTTCGTGAAAGCATTTTAGCCGCAGCTTATCGCCGCTGCCGATGATAATACCGGCATCATTCATAATATTAACATTATGGCCCAGAATTGAAGTGGTCTTGTAGGCAATTCTTTGTGCCAGCTCCGGTGTCAGAATCATAAACCACTCCACCTCTCCTGTCCCTTAACGGCTTATTTACCACTTTCGGACATTGTCAGCTGTCTAAACCAAGTTGCCGGAGTTTTGCTTTTAATGGAATACCGTCTTCGTCCCATCCGCGGTAATCATAGTAATCTCGTAACATTGTGGCAAGATCTGGCAGGCTTACAACCAGATCTTGCCCTGTTCTTTCCTCTTTCAGAAATCTGACGGGCAGGGTATCGTCTTTTCTGCTGATTCCCTGTTTAACATTATACTGCCTTTAATCACAAGAATTATCGAGAGTCTTAACAAAGCATCGGGAATTCTTCTTGAAGAAAACTGGTATCTTTTTGACTACGCAGATGGATCAACGGCAAAAAAGTCGCCAAAACCCTATGCGTAAAGGGTTCGGCGACTTTTTTTGTCATTTAGAACTGCAAAACAAAAGATATCGTTTCCGTATCTTTCTGTCAACCACGACGGCCAGCTTTAGGGGACAAACTTTTTCCCGGAAAGAATATGGAAGTGGAGGTGGTAAACCAGTTGACCGGCCGCCTCACCGCAGTTTGAAACTACTTTGTAAGCACCCGTCACACCTAATTTTGCCGCCACATCTTTAATCCGCAGCAGCAATTCTCCTGCCAGCGCTGCTTCACTGTCTGACAGGTCGTCCAAAGACTCCACATGCTTCTTGGGGATTAGCAGCACATGAGTAGGTGCCAGCGGATTTATATCTTTAAATGCCAGGACATGTTCATTTTCAAAAATTACAGCAGCAGGCAAGTCCCCCTTGACAATCTTGCAGAATACACAGTTTTCCATCATTACGACCCCCTTCCGATAGCTGTATAATACCATTTTATTGAGCTGCTGGCAAACAATCCAAAACTGAAGGAACACATGAAAGCAACCGGACATACTATAGATTACTGCTGAACGAAAGGAGAAGATTATGAAAAACTGCCAGGAATTCTTTGCCGGCGGCAATACCTGCCGCGGCTTTTATTCCCTCTTCCGCTACATATCAGGACCGAAAACCGACAGGCTGATAATTATCAAGGGCGGGCCGGGCACGGGAAAATCTACACTGATGAAGCAAGTGGGGCAGCAAGCAAGAGAAAAAAACCTTTTTACGGAGTTATTTTACTGTTCTTCAGATCAGAACTCGCTGGATGGCCTGTCTGTGCCGGCACTGGGCCTTGTACTGGTGGACGGGACTGCGCCGCACGCAATTGACCCGAAAATCCCGGGCGCCTACGATGAAATCATCAATCTGGGAGATTGTTGGGATGCTGCGGCTTTGCGCCCATTTAAAGAGGAAATTGCCGCTTTGATCCACAAAAACGGTGAATGGTTCACCCAGGCATATCAATACTTGCAAGAAGCCGAGATCGTACTTGAAAAAATCCGTTACTTTGTGCGTCAAGCCATGGATTATCCGGCTCTTGCGCAAATGACCCACCGCTTACTTAACCAGTTGGTCGCCTCCCTGCCGGCGGCAACCGGCAAGCGACAGGAACGTCATCTCTTCGGCGGCGCGATCACTCCGGGCGGCCTGATAAATTTCTATCCCTCAATTTTTCAAGACATTAAGCGTTTCTACCTGCTCATAGGAGACCACGGTTCGGGCAAATCCACTCTGCTTCGCCATATCCATGAAGCAGTCGCCGGCGCAGGCCATGACACTACTGTTTACCGCTGCGCCTTTGACCCGGATCGCTGCGATGCAGTCGTAATTCCGGCGCTGCAAACAGCCTTTGTCAAAGCTACCTACCCCCACAGCTTTGCGCTGCCGTCCTCCCAACCGCTGCAAGAACAGCATATCCTGGCGCTAGGCCGCTTTACTAAGCCGGCAATTTTAAAATCCTTTGCCGCGGAACGAGCAGAAAGCCAGGATCGCTTCTGGTACCTTCTTGAAAAAGCGGTTGCGATGATCCGCAACGCCAGGGAAAATCATCATCAGTTGGAAACCTTCTATACACGGTCCATGGATTTTGGCAAAGTTGCCGCAGTCCGTCAAAAACTGCTTAACCTGATATAAATAAGCTAAGGCATGCCTCTCGGCATGCCTTAGCTTATTTCTGAAGAGCTTCTTCTGCTATTGTTTGCTTGACTCCGCCCACTGTAAACCGTTCCAGAATATTCCCTCTCCTATCCACAAAAGTCCAGGTAACTTCTCCCCCCTGCAGCGTCACATCGCCGGCCGGAACTGTTACCACATGGAAATAGTCGCGTTTCGGATTGACACGCACTTCTACATCCAATGATCCCGCCGTCTTAGCAAGCGACTTTAAGCTCTCCACTTCAGCATGCAGCGCAAAAAGCGCCACTTCGTGCTGTGGTTGAAAAGGATACTGCGGCAAGACAATAGACCATTCATCCACAACTGCCGCCCAGCCTGCCTGGTCAGCCGCCACGCGGAAAGAAGGATTCTCCGTCATCTCCCCCCTGTCGGCTGTGGTGAAACTAACCTGACCTTTCACTGCGGCATCCTCCGGCTTTACTGTAGGGCTGGCACGAAATGAATCGTACACCGAGAGAGAAACCAACAATACCAGGAGGAACAACAGCGGGAGCAGTCGTCTCGCTTCCACCACAAACAATTTTTTACCCATATTGCCACCTCTTTTCCAATCCTCTTTCTTCGCTTCCATCTTATTCACGCCGGATAAGAAATATGTCCCTGGAAAAGAGTGGATACACTTAAAGGAAAAATTTAATAATTGGCGAAGAATACAAAGAGTTTAAAGAATAGAAACGAGGCTTACAACTGATGGCTCAATATAACGCAAAACGTTTCTTTTCAGACCGCTCCTTCCCTTTAACCGTAAAAATAACGGTTTACCTCACTACCCTCCTTTTCTTCGCCTCTCTCCTTCTTGTCAATCGGCAGGAATGGTTGTCCCTCGAGGAATGGCGACTGGTTCTTTATCTTTTTTACTTGCTCATTTTTATCAATACTTACTATTGCGGTTTTGCCCCGGGAATAACATCTGCCGTGTTTGCCTCGCTTGTTGCCGTAACCGTCTTTGCTCCAGAAGGGGCCGGCCCTAAATATTTTTCTTTTGCCAATCAGGAAGTTTTCCCTTTCGTCGCTAAATATTTTCTGTTAACGATTGTTGCAAACTGGATAAGAAAGATCATTGAACAATTGCAGCAGCAGCTTTTGGCTAACAAACAGCTCCAAATACACGCACAGCGTTTAGAAAAACTGATGCTTGCCGGGGAAATTGCCGCGGGAATAGCTCATGAAATCCGCAACCCGCTGACAGTTATCCAGGGATATCTCCAACTGATTGAAAGTAAGTGCAAAAAACTATGCAACACGCCTGATTCCTTTACTTTGCTGCAGGATGAGCTAAAACGGACGAATCAGATAATTTCCGATTTTCTGCGCTTTAGCCGACCGGATAAACCGCAAAGAACGCTGACGCAGCTCCATACTCTGCTTAAATCAGCGTCCTCCTTGCTATACGGGGAATTATTGCGCAAGAAAATACAGCTCGAAATTTTCCCTGCCCCGGACATGCCGCAAATTCATCTTGATGAAAATCAAATTATTCAGGTATTTCTTAATCTTTTTAATAATTCCGTGCAAGCCATGCCAAATGGCGGAACTATTTCTGTCTACACCTCTTATGATGAAAAAAATGAATCAGTTACAATCCGCATTTCCGACAGCGGAACAGGAATCGCACCGGAAGCAATGAAACAGATTTTCATACCATTTTATACGACAAAAGAAAACGGCACCGGCCTGGGTCTTGTCATCACCCAGGCGATCGTCATTGCCCACGGCGGCACGATCCAAGCGGAAAGCTCAGCCGGCGAAGGGACATCCTTTACTATAAGTTTACCCGCAAACACCCCGCCCTGACGGGCAAGACTGCTCTAAAAATTCCCCTCCCTTGGAGGGGTGGTGCGCAGCACCGGGGTGGTTCACACAAGATAACGTCATCCCCTGATAGAGGTAAAAACCCCCCCGCCCTAAGGGGCAAGCCTGCTCTAAAAATTCCCCTCCCTTGGAGGGGTGGTGCGCAGCACCGGGGTGGTTCACACAAGATAACGTCATCCCCTGATAGAGGTAAAAACCACC
>JAGXTL010000094.1 GCA_018333635.1 Dethiobacter sp. | reverse complement strand
GTAAAGATCATGGCTTATGCGGCCCGTTCTAGCGATTCCCGAAAACCCGTCAGTGAACATGCTAACTAACGGCACAATGACGATAGTCAAAACTAAGAGCGCAACAAGTATTTCTACCAGTGATAAGGTGATTTCTATGCGTTTGCACCAGCTTTCGAGAGCAGGAAATCTCTGGATGAACATTGAATTATATATGCACACCTTGGCCGGGAGGGTAAGATGAAGCTTATCGCTTATGATGATATCAAAAGCAATGAAGAGATCCGTGTGTATATCCAGAAAAGCGACGTTGTACTAGGTTTGATGGGGTATACGGAACATGCCTTTGACCACGTGGACAATGTGGCCTGTACAGCAGCCTATATTTTACTGGAGCTTGGCTACAGTGAACGGGAAGCAGAGTTGGCAAGAATAGCGGGGTTTATGCATGACATCGGGAATATTGTCAACAGAGACGGGCATGCCCAATCAGGAGCCCTTATTGCGTTTAATATTCTGACACGACTTGGAATGGAACCAGCGGAGATAGCCCATGTTGTTGCAGCTATCGGCAATCATGACGAAGGCAACGGTTCGCCTGTCAATTCAATATCAGCCGCTCTGACTTTGGCGGATAAAAGCGATGTGCGGCGCAGCCGTGTACGAAACAAGGATTTCGCCACCTTCGACATCCATGACAGGGTCAACTACGCTGTGGAGGAATCTAAACCAGCCTGTTCATCGACATTCACGGACATCGCAATTGACTCATTATGCAATAAACAGTTTGAATCAGCGATACATTAATCTCCCAAAACAACTAGATCCCTGAATATTACTAAAACAAGGCCGAAGATAACATTCGCAACGGTTACTGCTATGTTGAAGGAGATGTAGCCCCAATATGCAGCTATAGATGGAAATACTATATCTATCGTCGAAGGGTAGTGCATTGGGGAAAATTGCCTTGCTACAACGTTGTTTCGGCATAACACTGCCAGTAAAATAAACAGGGAAATTAATACTAAATAATATTTTGAATCCTTTTTAAAGAAAAGGCCAATAGTTTGGACGCAGCTGGTAATTGCGAGAAAGCCTGTAAACAGGGTTAAGTAGACAAATAATATTACTGTTAATGGAGATGCTGAAAACTCGGCTATCTGTGGGAAAAAGGTCTGTGTGTATTCACCCCAACTATTAGTATAATAAGCCTGCAAAAAAAACAAGCTCATTACTAAAAAAAATACCAAAGTATATGCCGAATTAATAGCCAACAGCAGAAGCATTTTTACTAACCACCATTTTGCCTTAGAAGCAGATTTAACCAGCAACATAACATCTAGTGAGCCCATGTTGCCAAAACTATTTCTAGCAAGAATGATTAATAATATCTGCGGCATTAACCATGACGGTAGTTCTATTATTAGAGAAAAAAAGGGAGTCAAACCTCCGATAACTACTAGTATTACATCTGCCGGCATGATGGCAATTCCCGCAGATTGAGCATTAACGGTAAACAAAAAAATCCGACCGATGAGTAAAGCTACTAAAATTGTTATCCAATAACTGTGTTTGCACTTTAGCCATGTATAAATCTCGATTAATAGCATCGCCTTCACATAGCTCACTCCTCTGTTGCGATTGTTTTCTTTCTAAATTGATGCCACCCTATTGCAAAAATGGAGAGAGCTGCTACAGCCAAAACTAGAATCACATATGAAGTTGTGTAGTTTACTAAATTCTTTATACTATAGTCTCCATCCTCAACCATTGCCATTAAAAATGGATAGTGATGTGACCTCACGCTAAAGGCAAAAATAGAATATGGCAACAAGCTCATATTATACATCACTGCATTGTACCCTTGGCCTGCCAGGAAAAGAACCACTAGATAGGCATAACTTATTTTGCTAAAGATCAGCGAAAGCACCGTAACAAAAAGGCCTATGGCAACCAAATACAAAATAGACAACCCATGTTGAATTATTAATAAATCAGCGATATTTTGGTCGACTTCATTTGATAAACGCACCATAGGAAAATAGTGCTCACCTTCTACAGGCATTCTAAAAATAACTGCCACTAGTATTAAGATACAAAAAAACCCCACAAAAAAAATATTTGCCGATAATATTATAACTATCGCTTTTGAGGAATAGTAACAAAATCGACTTCCAGACCTAAGCAGAGTAACTGCAATAGAAGCATCTGTAAAGTCAATTTTATAGATGTCGCTTATTAAATAACAGAAAAAAATGGGGAAAAAAAAGACAACGATTAGCGGGCAAGAAAAAGCGTAAAACACATAGTCCCACAGCATTAGCGTTGCGTCAGTCGGGACAAAAATATAATACGCACGATTCTTAGCGATAATACTCAAAAAAAAGAGCACACCAAAAGTTACTAACAATCTCCTATATGAATGATGAAAGTGTTTTAAGAAGAAAAACCAGACCAATCTTGGCATCCTCCTAAAAATATTTTTGCTTAATCAACTGCCCCTTTTCTATGCAATAGATGCTGGTGCTTAATGAATCCATTTCTTCTGTTATATGCGAAACGATTACAAAGCTCGTACCTTTCTTTGACATATCTTTCACAATTTCAGAAAATATCTTTCTCCCTTCTGTATCCAGTGCGTTTGTTGGTTCGTCAAGGATGACCAGGGAGGGGTTCTCCATAATCGCTTGTGCTATCCCTAGCCGTTGCTTCATACCCAAAGAATATTTTCCAACCAGCTTTTTATTGTCGGAGTCCAAACCTACCTTCCTCATCGCTTCCTTTATTTCGTATGTACTTATTTGTCCCCGAATAGAAGCTAACATGGATAGGTTTTGCAATCCGGTAAACTGCCCCATAAATGACGGGTTTTCTATTAATGCGTCCACCTTGGTGGCTAGGCTTCCTAACCAGCCGGGGACTACTTTCTCCCCGTTTACTATTACCCGCCCCTCGTCCGGATAGATAAACCCAAGCATTATTTTCAGCAACGTTGTTTTGCCGCTACCATTTGCTCCGGTAATACATACTACCTCTCCTTGCTCTACTTCCAAATCAATAAGATTCAAGATGACGTTGCCTTTGTAAGACTTTTTGACTCTTTCCATTATTAGTACTTTTTTTCTTTCTAGCATGTCAACACTTCCTCCATGAGCTTATATATAATTCCAGGCTCATTCATCGCACATAAACTGCGTTTGTGTCCCCCTCACGGTTAACTTGATGAAGTCTAACTTGCCATACGCTGTGTAGCATATTGCTACAATCTCCTTCTGTGGCCGGGAGAAGTAGTAACGTCATAAGCAAAAACACCAACCTTCTTAAAAAAACTCATTCACCTCAGCAAGTTTCTCCTTTTGGGACACTCAAGAGATCCTAAAACTGCTTTTTCTTTTAAACGCAATGTAAGCAATATAAATTAAAACAGGTATAACTATTAGCCAGTAAGCTAATACATAGGTTAATCCAAAATGCTTTGGAAAATCAAACAAAAAAGGACCACTCATCATCAAAAGACTTAAATAATATAAATCTGACACTAAAAACGATGCCATGGCTGCCCCAACGTGACTAAATAAGATAAACAGTAAACTGCCCCCCACAATGGAAGGACTATTTATTAATATACTTGAGCCAACAAGCCCAAGGGAAGCATAAGCCGTTGATGCCAAGCTAATAATCGTCATTATTGTAAAAACATATATAAATGGATTTGATACGAATAAAGTACTATTAAGGGGAACACGACCACCAAGGTCGCCTGCAGGAAAATAAAATGGACTGGTAGCAAGCAGAAAAATAAAAGCAATCATTTGAAAGAAAAGAATCATCAAAAATGCTAGAGATAAAACGGCAAGGATTTTATTTTTGATATAGTTTTTGTAGCTCGTTCTCGTTAAAGAGAATTTATAAAACCCGGATATATAATCTACAAAAAGCGAGTCGCCGAATATTAGCAACACTACAAACGGTATAACAAGAAACATATACATGCCAATTCCCCATCCGAAAACGAGAACAAAACTCATAAATGGGTTAGTCAATTGCAGCACATCTTCTGGCATCATTATCCCTGCCAATGGTCTTATTTCCTCTCTCATTGCAGTTGCCATAAGGATAAACGAGACCATGAAAACCAAAAAACCTGCAACTGTTTGCCATCTATAAACTGTTTTCTGAAACTCCATTTTGAAAAAACGCTTCAACATAAATGCTCCTACATTCGTATTAATTCTGATTGTTCAACTAACGCAGTCCTAAATTTTTGGGCTTCAGATTGTCTGCATAGCACCCAAATGAAAAAATTAATGGTCATTTTCTCTACCCTGCGAATATTAACAAATAATAATGAGCCTGCTCAAAATAAATCTCAAAACAGGCTCACAAATGGCTTGCCTCAATGAATCATTCTATGGTCGCCATGCTAAAAATGCTGAAGTTAAACGTATTTCCAATTCAGATGTTCGAAATTGTGCTTTTAAATCAGTTCCTAGAGCCACACTAGTGCTATGCTCTACTATCGTGGTTTGGTTAGCTGGGTGCCAAGCCCAACTAGTCGCAAGCCCGCTAGGCACCACAAAAATTCTTCCAAAAATACCATTGTTCCCTTCTCTGACCCTAGTCGCTTGTTGGCCAGAGGTCGCATCCCTTACTATCGTGCTCCACACACCCCCGGTTCTGGGCAAAGTGATCTGGGATTCATGCCAAGTTGCAGCAAGCACTGTTGTAGTAAGTGAAAGAAGCAAAACACTTACCAATGATTCAAACCCAAAAAGGGATCTTATTCGCCTTACGAAAGGATCATATCTCAAAGAAGCGTAAATATCGCCATTTAGAACGTTGGATGCTGAAAATAGATTAATTCAACCAGTAATGAGCGGCAATGCTTAGAATATCTTGATATATTGCTGTTTTTAATGTATAATGAACATGAGATATCTTCTCGTTTTCACCACAATACGGGGGGGAATAAAACATGTTCAAGAAAAATCCCAACCAAGGGCAAATAACCATCATGGATCCCTGCTTAAACTTTCCTAAATATATCCAAGAAGTGCTTCAGAAAAGCTGGGCTCCTTATTTCTATCAGCACATCTTTAAAAATATCAACGAAGAACGTTTTTCGGTATTGTTCAGTGAAAGCTACAGCCGCCCTAACGCCCCAGTAAACATCATCGTGGGTCTACTGTTCCTAAAAGAGCTCAATGGGTGGACCGATGAAGAGATGATCGGCGCGATGTACTTTGACTATCGTGTGCAGCACGCCCTAGGCATTACCGATTTTGAAAAAGAGCGTATTTGCATAAACACCATCGGTAACTTCAGAGGCCGCCTTTATGAATACAGCGCTTCGCGCGGCGTCGATCTTTTAGAAGAGGAAGTGCTCGCCTTAACCGGCGCTCTTGTTACTTTAACCGGTATGGATACATCGCTTGCTCGCCAGGATTCTTTTATGATTAGCGCCAATTGCAAAAAAATGGGTCGATTAGAACTGATCTATACCACCAATACCAACATGGTAAACCAGCTTGCAAAGCTGAATGAGGCGTTTATTCCAGAATCGTGCCGGCACTACCGAGACCAACAGGATAAAGCAGGTCATATTTACCGTTTGAAGAAAGATGATGTGGCTGGCAAACGAAAGCAGCTTTTAACCGAATCGCTTCAACTTCATGAAGCTGTCCCCGAGAGCCTGCAAGATAGCCAGGCTTACTTAAACCTAGCTCGGATGTTAGCCGATCAGGCAACGCAAACCAAGACCGGTGTTGTGCCCAAAGAAAACAGCGAGATTTCGGCAAGCAGCCTGCAGAACCCTTCCGAGCCAGAGGCGACCTTTCGCAAGAAAGGGAAAAAACAGTATACCGGCTATGTGGTCAATGCCGTCGAGGCCAGGGATGAAGAAAAAGCGTTGAGCATGATCATCCACCATGAACAGCAGCCCAATACCACCAGCGATGTCGAACTGGGCAGAAATTCTTTAGAGGCCGATCTGGAAGGGGTAGAAGTCATAGCAAACGATGGCGCCTACTATTCTGTAGAAACGGTGGAGAAGGCGGAAGAACGGGGTATCGAGATGGGCTTTTCCGCCTTAACCGGAAAGAAGGCCTCGGAAAACCAGCTTGGCGTTCAAACTTTCACCATTGATGAAAATGACCAAATCTGTGCTTGCCCTGCCGGGTTTGCACCGGAATCCTCTGAATACAAGGCGGAGAAAGAGACTTACACAGCCAAGTTCGCCAAAAAGCACTGTGACGCCTGTCCCCTGCTTGATAATTGTCCAGTCAAAGAGCAAAAGAAGTTTAATACGGTTAAGTTTACGGAAAAGACATTGCAAGCCGATATTTGCCGTGCCAAGATGGATGAAGCGCGTTTCAAAGAGTTGGCCGCCTTCCGGGCGGGTGTCGAAGGCGTGCCTTCAGTGCTTCGAAGGAAGTACGCGATAGACCATATCCCGGTTAGAGGCTTGAGGAGATCTAGGATCTGGGTGAGCTGCAAGATAATGGCCTACAATTTCAAGTCGTTCTTCGGTTACTGCAGGGCGAAAGCAAAGAAGGGAGAAGTTTTTGTTTTTTTATCTCGCGTTTTCAAACCCTATTTTGCTTCAATTCCGGGAGCCAACCTAAAATTTCTTTGCTGCCAATAAGAACTCTCTTAATTAATCAGGGTTTGTGGGGTTGAATCACCAATAAAACTGTGTTCATATTTCTCTTCATTTTGACACCCCCTTAGCTTTTATTGAGTGGTTTTCCTGACAACCATTACAGGTCCCGCATAGTCTTTCTTGGACCGTTTATCTTCAATGATTGTCAGATAGTCCAAATACTACCATAATATTATGCACCTTGTCAAGACAGTAGTTTTAAGAGCCATTTGCGCTGTAAACATTTTTCACCAGTTCAGAGAAAGACACAGCCCTATACTTCGCTTGGTCATACTTGAATAAGCCTGCTTGCGGCTATGTATACAGATTTATTGGGAGTATGCG
>JAGXTL010000085.1 GCA_018333635.1 Dethiobacter sp. | reverse complement strand
ACGCCGATCCTGAGCAGTACGCGGCTAGCATGGTTTACTATGAGATAATTTTGGAAATACTCGACATGACAGAAGATGAATATTTGGCGTGGACTGTCAATGCTCGCAGAAAAGCACTAAGTATTCGCAAATTAGCAACCACAATGTCTTCAGAGGAATATGCAGCGCTTGGCAATAGACTGTTAAGCGATGCTAATATTCAGTATATAAATATGCCGCCCGGAAGCATATCACCGCACTTTTAAAGTGCTCACCCGATTAAGACTCGCTAGTTCAGTACAGCAGACTGCTTGGATGTTTGCGGTATGAGGGTCTGGACAGAAAAATTTAACCCGGCAGTTTTGCTGCCGGGTTGCTTTTGCTGCTGAGAGTTAGGCAATATTTTCTTTTGCTTCTCCAAAAAGCTGACAACGCAGAAAATCCCCAGTCAATTTTTCCTCTAAAAGCAGAATTTCCGCCAGCGCCGTAAGCAATTCCCGTTGCAGGCTTAGCTGTTGCTTGACATGCTCTTGCTGATCCGCAATTATTTGCTGAATCACTTTGTGCAGCAGTCCAGCGGGAAGATCATCAAGAGAAACTACACCCAAGGAAGACATGCCGGCAGCAACAATCCGCTTCGAAGCTTCTATCGCCTGCTGAAAATCATTGGCTGACCCGGTAGAGCGGTTGCCCAGCACAATTTCTTCAGCTGCCGCACCGGCCACCATAATGGCAATCTGCCCTTCCAAGTATTCCTGGGTATAGAGGTAACTGTCCCTTTCCGGACTTTGCCGCATATAACCTAAAGCTTTCCCCCGGGGAGTGGTGGTGATTATGGAAACAGAGCCGGGTCGCCATAACTCGCTTGCTAAAGCATGGCCGATTTCATGGACGGCAACGCGCCAGAGCTCATCTTTGTCTGGCCTGCACTCCAGCTTCTCCCCCAAAATAACTTTATCAATCGCCTCGATAAAATGTCTGTGCTGAATCTTTTGCATTTGTTCACGCATTGCCAAAATAGCAGCTTCATTAGCAACACTTTCTAATTGCGCTCCCGAGAAACCAAAAGTCTCTTTGGCAACCGAGACCAGATCCACTTCATCCAACGGTTTGTTGCCGGCATGAAGTCTAAGAATTTCTTTTCTTGCCTCTGGGTACTTAGATGAACTAGAAAAAGAATACGAGAATCCTGTTGCCCATTTCAAAGAGGTTGCCCGTAAAATGACGGAAGAGGAAAACTCAAAGAAAAAACTAACGCTGACCATTAACATGGATGAGCAGCTTGAAGAAGGGGCGGACAACAGGAAAAACTTCGGCTATGCGGCGATATTGAAAATCTACCATGAACTCAGACTTCATCGCTTCTTAAACAATCGTGCCCGAAATGAAGCGTTTAAGTTCAACACCAATTCCATTATGATACTGCTTGTGGTGTCCAGGCTGCTCTCGCCTGGTTCCAAGAAGAAGGCATTTGAGGAAAAGGACAGATATTTTGAACGCTTCAATTTTTCGCTGGCTGATGTGTATCGTGCTCTTTCGCATTTTGCAAAAATCGCAAAAGAGTTCCAAAGGTATCTGCATGAGCAAATCACAGAAACGTACGGGAGGAATACAAAGACGATTTATTATGATGTCACGAACTTTTACTTTGAGATCGATGAGGCTGATGAATTCCGTAAATTCGGCCTATCCAAAGAGAAGCGGCCCAATCCTATCGTGCAAATGAGTCTTGCGATGGATGCGGATGGAATTCCTTTGCATTATGAGCTTTTTCCGGGGAACAAGTTGGATAAGGAAACCTTTCGTTCCGTAATCGGCGAAGTCCGAAGGAATTATGATACGGGCAGAATCGTAGTGGTCGCCGATATGGGGGTAGTTACAGGCGACAATATTTATTACCTGACCGGCGGAAAAAATTTGAACGGTTATGTGTTTAGTTTCTCCGTCCGCGGAGGAACCGATGCGTTCAAGAGTTATGTGCTGGATCATGAGGGGTATGTCGGTGCAGACGGTAAACCGGTAGGTGAGAATACAGAGTTCAAAATTAAGAGCAGACGGATCGCACGGGACATTAATGTGACGATGAGAAACGGCAGAAAGGCAAAAAAGACTGTGTATGAAAAGCAAGTGGTGTTTTGGGCAAAGAAGTACGCGGACAAGGCTAAAGCGGAACGGGATGAAGTCGTGAAAAAAGCTCTGGCGCTTGTGGCTGATCCGCAAAAGTACAACAGAGCCATCAGCTACGGAGCAGCCAAGTATGTAAAAAATCTGGAGTTTGACAAAGAAACCGGCGAGATTCTGGAAGGCAAACAGCGGCCGCTGTTTGCCTTCTGACAAACTCGCCCAGGAAGAACTGTACGATGGCTATTATGCCATCGTCACCAGCGAGCTGGAGATGTCCGATGTGGAGGTCATAGACACTTACCGCGGACTGTGGGAAATCGAAGAAACCTTCAAGGTTACGAAGGCTACGCTTGAGACGCGTCCGGTCTACGTCTCCCGTGAAGACCGCATCGGCGCCCACTTTCTCGCGTGTTTCATTGCTCTGGTCATCATCCGGCTTATTCATAAAAAGTTGAATCGGTGCTATT
>JAGXTL010000040.1 GCA_018333635.1 Dethiobacter sp. | reverse complement strand
GGTGTCATTTCTGATATAATATTAGTCATAGGAAACCTCCAAACGGCTGGTATTATTGGGTTTTAGACACTTCAATTATACCATACCGAGGGGGTTTTCTGTTGTATTAATGTCAACTATTATATGGGTTTTTCAAGGTTCCAGTTTGATTTTGAGGTGGGAAAGTTGAGTTATTAAATCAAAGGTAGCCTCCGGAAAGGGAAGTTTTTGGGCATCGGCTTGTTGGAACCTTACTGCAAAACCAGCTTGGCTAATATTTTTCTTAGCTTCCTCCAACATATTTTCCGAACTATCTACGGCCGTAACCTCGTTCCCCATCTCAGACAAAATGATAGACAAAAAACCAGGCCCTGTTCCCACGTCAAGCACCGCCAGTTTCTCGCCTTTTGGTGCATACTCTTTAATAAGTTGCTGCCAAGCCTCCTTTTTAAACAAGTCGAGTTCTTTTTGAATATGCTGACTATAGTCATCGGCTCGTTGATTCCAATAGTTTTTTATTCTCGCCTCAATTGTCAAGAAAACACCTCCTTTCTATTTGTGGCACAAATTTAAATATAGTAACACCATAATTCATACTTCTGCATCTCTTCAATTTATTCCTGCTTCTTCTAAAAAACCGTCAGCAACCCCTCACAAAAAACAAAATTCCCGGTCAAATCCGGGAATACATAATTAACCGCACGTTCCCTTGACCCGAGGACACGTCACGGACTGGATACAGGCAGGTTTCCTGACTCCCGTTCATCACCTAGCAGCGCCTTCCCCTAATTGAGTGGCCTCTTTGCTGCCAAATTCCCGGTTACAGTGGCGGGACCGCTCGGGCTTTTCACCCGATTCCCTTTTACCTCCATATGGAGCACCTGTTTCCACATTATTAACTTTAACGGTATTCTAACAAACCCACCTCCCAAAAGCAAGAATTTTTTAGTGGGGCAAATTTTATTGCTGCCAACCCCTAGTCACCGACCGCTAAGCCTAAAAGGCAAAAATCAAGCAGTTTTTCCGCATTTTTTTCCATGGCGTCTGCTGCCTGCTCCGCAAAGAGCACAAAGACGAGCAAAGTTGAGAATATGCCGATAATGGCCTGGGCTACAATGGCAGTATCAACGGGACGAAATTCCCCGGCAGTCATCCCTTCCTGCAAGAGTTCCTCCAAAAAGCGTCCCAGACGCATATAACGATTGACCATCGCCTCATGTATCTCTGAACGCGACGCCGGTCGCTCGCTTAAGATAATCCGGGCTGCCGCAGCGTGCTGACTAATAAAAGACAAGTGTCGCCCAAATACTGCCTGCAGCTTTGCGGTAGCCGATAAAGAGGGCACTGCTGCTGCAACCAGGGCCATAAAATATTCATTAAAGCCTGCCTCTAAAATAGCGGCAAACAGCTCTTCTTTACTGACAAAATACTCATAGATCGTCCCTTTGCCCACGCCTGCACGCTCGGCAATATCTTCAATTTTTACCTGATCATAGGGACGCTCACCAAAAATATCCATGGCTGCTACCAGAATGCGGCCTTTTTTTTCGCCTATTTCTTGCATCATCGCACCTTCATTCCAGCGACTGGCCGGTTGCCAGCCGCCAGCTAAGATATCCCAGGTAACCCTCATAACGGGCATGCAGCAAATCTAACTCCCGCTCAACCAGGGCATCCTCGGCAACAGTTATCTCAAACTGTGTTCCTACTCCCGCCTGATAGCGCAAAACGGCCAGCCGATGAGCATCGCTTGCAGCACCTACACCCTGTTCAAGGACGTTCAGCTGTTTCTCCAAACCGGCCAAGCGGTGGTATAGTTGAAAAACTTCCAAACGGACTGCCTCTAGCGCCATCTGCAGTTGCAAGCGCGCTTCCTCCACCGCCAGCTCTGCTCCACGCCGGCCTGCATCGTCGAGCATATGCCGGCCGTATTCAAGCTCCCTTTCCTTGAGACGCAGTGTTTCTCTGGCTGAAATTACTTCCAGTCGCCCGGCTTCCGCCCCGGCCAGTCCTTTATCCAAGTCAAGAGTTTCCTGCTCCGGCAAGCTAAACCCTCCCGGCGGTAGCTCTATTGCTGCTGTCAGCGACCTGCCGAGGGATTTGTTTAGCGCTGCCCGCGCAACCTGCACCTCACTTTCAGCAGAGAAAACCCGCGCCTGTGTGGCCGCCACATTTACCTGCGCTGCCATGACATCGCTCCTTGCCACCGTTCCCGCCCCAAAAGCTACTTCCGCCAGCCTTTGTTGCTCCCTCGCCCGCCTCTCTGCCTGCCCGGCCAACTTCAAGCGATCAAAAGAGCGGTACAGTTCCAGATAATTTCTTCGCACCTCAAGCAGCAACAGGTTACGCTCAGCCTGCTTTCTATGCGGAGCCAGCTCCTCCAACTGCTCTGCCTGTAACGGCCCCATATAAACCAGTGACATCTGTGCCGGCGGCAGTGTGCCGGTAGTGATTAACAGATAAACAGCGCCGTCCACCCTTTGGCGCAACTGCTCGGCCTCAACCCGTGCCCGATCCGCCCGCAACGCCGCCAAACGTGCTGCCGGGTTATCCCTTAAAGCTATCTCCGTTGCCCGCCGCAGAATAATCTCCTCTCCCGCCGCAAAGACAACGCTGGCCGCAAGCAGCAGCAAAGCTGCTACAACTGCTGCCAGTCCTGCTCTCTTTGTTAGAAAATTCCTCAACTTCATAATCCCGCCTCCCCCGTCACCGTTTTATGCCGTCTGCTCCGCACACGTTCGCCCAAATCATCCAGGATACTATAAATCACAGGCACCACCAGCAGCGTCAGCAAGGTTGAGAATGACAGCCCGCCGATAACTGCCGTAGCAAGTGGTGCTTGCGTTTCGGCCCCGGCACCCTGTCCAAGCGCCATAGGCAGCATACCCAACACCGTAGTAAGCGTAGTCATTAAGATCGGCCTTAGGCGCACCGGTCCAGCCAGCAAAATAGCTTCCCGGCAGGAATTTCCACGCTCCCGCAGTTTATTGATATAATCGACTAATACAATGGCGTTGTTAACTACTATCCCCGCCAACATAATTACCCCGATAAACGCCGGCACGTTTAATGTCCGCCCGGTGAGAGCAAGAGACAGTACCACACCCACAAATGTAGGCGGCAGGGCAAACATAATAATAAACGGATGGAGCAAAGACTCAAACTGCGCCGCCATAATCATATAAACCAGTAAGATTGCCAGCAGCAACGCCATCCCCAGCGAAGCGAAAGACTCGGCCATCTGCTGCTGCTCGCCCACAAATTCTACAGAGTAGCCACTTGGCAAACTTAACTGCGCAAGTTCCCTGTTAATATCGGCCACCACAGGACCAAGCGAACGTCCGGATAACTGAGCCGTAACGTTTGCGCTCCGCACCTGGTCATTTCTGGCGATACTTACTGCTCCCAGTGCCTGACTAAATTCGGCAACCTCCCCTAGCGGGACACGCATACCGTTTGGCGCAAACACCTCCAAGCTTTGCAGGTCAGCTATATTCTCTCGCAGCGCTGCCGGCACTTGCAGGCGCACGTCCACCTCCCGACCATCACCGCGCATCCTCGTAACCACTTGACCGCTTAGTGCTGTCCGCAAAGTATTGCTCACTGCAGCCGACTGAATACCTAATGCGGCAGCCTGTTCCCTATCTACCCTTACCTGTAATTCAGGCCAAGCGCGGTCAAAGCTGGTAGCCACTTCCCGTGTCCCCTCCACCTGCTCCACAATCAACTTAACCTCATCAGCAAGTTGCTGCAACAGCAACAGGGAGTCACCCTTGAGCAAAATATCGACCGGAGCGCCGCCGCCACCCAAACTCATATTTTGCGAAGGACGAACATTGATTTCCGCCCCCGCCACCGTCGCGGTCAAAAGCCTGATTTTATCAGCCATCTGGTTATTATCAAATTCACGTTCTCCCCGCTCTTTCAGGCGCACTTCCAAAGTGGCACGATTAAGCTGCGCTCCTCCTGCGCCTCCACCCATCCCGGATGAAGCACCAATAGTCACAAATGTGTCGCGTACTTCCTCTATCTGTGACAACTGATCTTCCAGCCGCAGCGCAATCTGCTCAGTTTCTGTCAGAGAAGCACCATCAGGCAGCCTGACATTAACCATCAGCCAGTTATCATCCATCCCGGGAATAAATTCTGTCCCGACCAGCGGCACAAGTGCCATACTGCCGATAAATGACGTGATGAGCAAGCCAACCACCAGCTTACGATACCTAAGCGAAAAGCGCAACATTCGACCATAAAAGGCCTCAACTCCCTCAAAAAGATTAGCAAAGCGCACAGATAACTTGCCGGTACTCCCGTCTGCCATTTTCAACAGCCGTGAGGAAAGCATAGGCACCACACTCAGCGCCACAGCTAAAGAAGCCAACAAAGAAAAGCTGACCGTCCAAGCCATAGAGCTGAAAATCTGCGAAGCAATTCCCTCCACAAAAATCACCGGCAAAAAAACTACAACCGTAGTCAGCGTTGCTGCAACAATGGCGCCGGCAACTTCATTGCTGCCGATAATGGCTGCTTCTTTGCTTTCAATTCCCTGCTGGCGGAAGCGAAAAATATTCTCCAAAATAACGATGGCGTTATCAACCATCATACCGATACCAAGTGCCAGCCCTCCTAAAGTAATCAGGTTTAGCGTCAAACCGTTAAAGAACATTAATACAAAAGTGGCAATGATGGAAACAGGCATTGCTAAGCCGATAACCAGTGTGCTGCGCAAATTTCGCAAGAAAAGGAACAGCACAAACAGAGCCAATACCGCTCCAGACAGCCCCATATTCAACATATTGCCTACCGAACTATTGATAAACTCAGCCTGGTCAAAAATGACACCGATCCTTGTCCCCGACGGCAAATCGCCTGCCAACTCCTGCAACTCATCGTTCACAGCCGCAGATAGCCTTACGGTATTAACCCCGGACTGCTTGTAGAGCGCTACAGAAATCCCAGGCTTACCGTTTAAACGCGTCAACTGCTGCTCTTCGGTAAAGCCATCCCTTACCTCTGCCACGTCACGCAAATACAACGTACCAGCAGAAGTTGTCCTCAGCACAAGCGATTCCAACTCTGCCGGACTGCTAAACTCGCCTAACGAACGAACCTGCAGCTCCCTGTCCCCTTCATCCAGTCGGCCGGCAGAAACGTTCAGATTTTCCATGCGTAACAATTGGCCAAGTTGCTCCAGCGTCAAGCCATGATGAGCGAGAAGCGACGGATCAGCAAATACTCGGATTTCCCGTTCCACACCGCCTATCACTGCCGCCGAAGCAACACCTTCAATCCGCTCCAAGCGCGGCTTCACAATTTCATCAGCGAGACGTTTTAATTCGGCGGGAGAGACATCCCCCGCAACAGAGAGCCAAAGCACCGGCATCAGCGACGGGTCAAACTTAAACACCGTTGGCGTCTGCACCTCATCCGGCAGCATACCTTTAACCTGATCTATTTTTTCACGCACATCCAGCGCCAGCAGATCAAGATCCGCTCCCCAAGAAAACTCCAACATCACCGTTGACGACCCCTGGCCGGAGGTGGAAGTAATCCGCTCAATCCCTGGGACGGTAGCCAAAACCTCCTCCAGAGGCCTTGTCACCATAGCCTCAACCTCCTCCGGCGCCGCTCCCTCATAAGCGGCAAATACAGCCATCATAGGAAAGTTCATCTCAGGCAGCAAATCCACCGGCAAATTAATAAATGAGAAAGCGCCAAGCACCAACACAATACAAATCACCATCAACACGGCAACCGGGCGCTTGATAGACAGAGAAGAAATACTCAAAAGTTTCCCTCCCCTTCTAACCGCACCATAGTGCCGTCCTGCAAAAACTGTTGTCCTACAGTAATCACCTTTTCTCCGACAGCAAAACCAGTAAGGATTTCAATAAGTTTTTCGTCCTGCAAACCTACAGTCACCTCACGGCGCACCGCTTTCCCATCATTCACCGTAAAGACAAAATGGCGACCATCCCGCTCGAGCACCGCCGTTCGAGGCACCAAGACAGCCTCTGCACTCTCAGCAGCCACCAGCCGCAGGCGCGCAAACATCCCTGCCCGCAAACCATCCGCCGCAGATACCCGTACCTTAACCAAAAAAGACCTGGTACCATCCACAGCAGCAGGCGCAACCTCCCGCACCACTCCAGGCAACGTCAAACCTATAGCCGGCACTTCCACTTCCACAGCCATCCCAGGCGAAAACAGCCCCACAGCCTGCTCAGTCAATCTGGTTGTAACTGTTACACCATCCAAACCTGTCAGCACAACAAGCGGCAACCCGGGTGAAGCCAAATTGCCGACCTCAGCAGTCAGCGCCACAACTAAGCCGGAGACCGGCGATAAAATCCGCGCATTACTTAGATTCAACTGCGCCATTTCCAAACCTATCTCCGCCTGTCGAACCTGTGCCTCCAAAACCTGCACCTGTCCCTCACCACGCTCAAAAATAGCCAACTGCTCACGCGCCAACATATTCTGACTTGCCGCCACCTCTGCCTGCAGGCGTGCGCTATCCAACTGCTGGAGAGCAATCGCTCCCTCACGATAAAGCATTTCCATCCGTCTAAGTATAGTTTGCGCATTGTGATAACTAGCCTCTGCCTGGCGAACAGCCGCCTGCAATTGCGCCAGCGCTCCGCCGGTCTTAGCGCTTTGCAGATTTGCTTTGGCAGTCTCCAGCGCCGCCTCAGCCTGCCTAACAGCCATTGCCAGTTCACGCGTCTCCAGTTCTACAAGCAAATCCCCCTTACGCACTTCCTCTCCTACCGCAGCAGCCACCCGGATAATCCGCCCTCCGGCCTTTGGCGTTACTTGAACTTCACTGACGGCAGCCACTTCACCGCTAAAAACTACCATCTCGCGGATTGTCCCCACAGCCGCCTCCTCAACCTTCACCGACACAGCTTCCTGTTCCAACACCGGCTCTGCTCCGCTGCGCCCGCAACCGGTGGCAAATAACATTAATAAGCCCGCAGCTGTCCACGCAAATATCTTCTTCATCATCTTCCTCCTCCGCCGCCATATGCCGACCGACCAGTCGGTCGGCATATGGCTACAGTGCCTAAAAACATTTTATCTGTACCCATGGACACTGTCAACAGCAATGATTACAGATATGAACAGAAAATATTTTTTTGTGACGCTATCATAAGTTAAAGACAAAAAAATTTTTTGTCTTGACATAGTTAAGCAGGCCGAATATTATATTTATATAACATACTATTCCTATGTATTTATGGGTGTTTTTTGAAATGTTCCTCTTTGCATGAAAGATGCAAAGACAACGTAGGTTTTTTGCAAAATTTTAAGGGAAAAGGAGGCGGGGAAATGACTGAAAAAGAAAAACTAGGCGCCTTAGGATGGTTGCGCTTAAAGACTGCTTGGTTGAGCAAAGCCAGTCTGTTATTAACTTTTACCTTAACTGTTGGCATACTGGCCGGCTGCGGAGCCAGGGATAGTGGTCGGGCAACATACATTCCAGCGCCTGGCAATGATAAACAAACAGTAAGGGTAGGATACTTTCCAAATATTACCCATATCCAGGCGCTGGTGGGTCTAAATGACGGGACTTTCGCAAAAGCCCTGGGGAATCAGGCAGAAATAGAAGAAAAGCTCTTTAATGCCGGACCGAAGCTGATTCAGGCACTGCTGGTCGGAGAAATCGATCTGGCCTACATAGGACCAGGGCCTGCAATCAACGGTTATGTCGTCTCTAACAAAGGGTTACAAATTATAGCAGGTGCTGCCAACGAAGGCGCCATCCTAGTGGCTAGAAGAGGATCCGAGATTAATCGCGCTGAGGATTTGGGGGGCAGAAAAGTTGCTGTTCCCCAACTGGCGAACACTCAGGATATCGTGCTGCGGAGACTGATGAAAGAAGCAGGATTGCAGGATGCCGCCAAAGGCGGAACGGTAACGGTTGTCCCTGCAGAAAACCCTAATATCCTGACCCTGATTGCTAGGGGGGAGCTCGATGCCGCCTTGGTGCCCGAACCATGGGGTTCCAGAATCATCAAGGAGACAGGTGCCGGCGTTGTATTGGAAGCGGATCAAATATGGAAGAACGGAAGTTATGCCACGGCAGTAGTTATCGCCAACAGGAAATTCCTGGCAGAACAGCCCGCTCTGGTCGAAAAATGGCTGGCTGCGCATGTGGAATTAACGGAGAGAATTAAGAGCGATCCCCAAACCTATAAAGAGGTTTTCAATGAACAGTTTGAAATACTGACCGGAAAAGCGCTTCCCCAGGATGTGCTGGACAGCTCCCTTAAGCGTCTGTTGCTTACGTACGATCCTGAAATTGCCTCAATTAATGATTTCGCTGCATTGAAAACAGACGCCGGCTATCTCAGACAAAAGCCAGATATTTCCCAGCTTTTGAACTTGCAGCCCCTCAATAAAGTTCTAAGAGAAAAAGGATTGGCAGAGGTGAAATAGTTTTTGGGGAGCCGGCTACCTCAAGATCAAAAACGACAAAGGGGACTGATTATGTGCTGGAAATATCGGGTGTTTACAAAACTTTTACACAAAAAAACGGCGCAACCAATGCTCTGCAAGACGTTCATCTCAGCATAAAAAAAGGAGAATTTGTAGTTTTGGTTGGACCGTCCGGTTGCGGAAAATCAACCCTTCTGAACATTATTGCAGGCCTGGAAAAGCCTACTTCTGGGCAGGTTTGCAAAGAAGGACGACCAATCTTGGAGGCTGGCCCTGATCGCATGGTGATGTTTCAGGAAGCAGCCCTTTTCCCCTGGCTTAAAGTAATCGAGAATGTAGAGTATGGGATGAAAATCAAGGGGTTAGGCAAGCGGGAAAGAAGGGAAAAAGCAATCCACTTCCTGAAAATGGTTCACCTGACCCGCTTTGCGACTGCTTACCCCCATGAACTTTCCGTAGGTATGCGTCAGCGGGTTGCCTTGGCCAGGGCCCTTTCCATGGACTCAGACATACTTTTAATGGATGAACCGTTTGCTGCTTTGGACAGCCAAACCAAAAGCATTCTCCATACAGAACTACAGCAAATCTGGTGCGCCACAAAAAAGACAATCATCTTTGTGACTCACAACGTGGATGAGGCGGTTTTGCTGGCAGACAGGGTCATTGTTATGACTGCAAATCCCGGCAGGATCAAAAAAGAGTTCCGGGTACAGTTAGGCAGACCGCGAAACATAGAAGATATTGATCTTGCCCGCACCGTCGGGCAGATATTGGGTGAACTTAAAGAGGAGGTGGAAAAAGTTGCCAAAGCTGAGCTTGACAGTGACTGGACTCTTGAGAATAATTCCTTTGTACCTGGGTCTAATACTCATCTGGGAAATGGTATATAGAACAGGCATCTGGCCATCCTTCCTTTTCCCTTCCCCTTCGGGGGTGCTGCAGAACCTGAGCGCAGGGATGCAAGATCTGAGCATCCCAATTGCTGCTCAAATAAGTATGAGACGGCTTCTTGTCGGTTATCTCATCTCGCTTTTAGTTGGCCTGCTGTTAGGCATCATGATCAGCCGGAGCAAATATCTGGATGAAACTTTGTCTCCTCTGCTGCTGGGCATGCAAACCCTGCCTAGCATTTGCTGGATTCCCCTGGCCATTCTCTGGTTTGGCCTGGGAGAAGAATCCATCATTTTTGTTATCGTCATCGGCGCCATCTTTTCCATCTCCATGGCCGTTGTTTCGGGAATCAAAAACGTTCCGCCCCTTTTCATCAGAGCTGCCAAAACAATGGGTGCTAAAGGGTGGCACAGCTACACCACCGTAGTCATTCCTGCGGCTTTGCCTTCCATCATTTCAGGCATGAAGCAGGGCTGGTCCTTTGCTTGGAGAGCTTTGATGGCCGGAGAACTACTTACGCCCACCTCCGGACTCGGTTATGTACTGATCATGGGGCGGGACCTTCATGACATGAACCAAGTGGTAGGAATTATGCTTGTGATTGTCATCATGGGCCTCGTGATTGATCGTCTGATTTTTGCCAGGGCGGAGAACGCCATCCTTTACCGTTGGGGTTTGAGCAGAAACTAATCTTATTCTAATCCCCCTCCTCGCGTCTCATTGCAGCCGCATGTTAAAAGCACCCCATAAGCAGCGTTAACATTTTTTGCTAAAAAAGGCAGGTTATAGATGATGTCCCAAAGCTTTGTTCTTTCGCATCTCAGAGCGCTCGAAGCGGAGAGCATCCACATTCTCCGCGAGACCGCCTCGCAGTTCTGCAATCCAGTCCTGCTCTACTCCATCGGCAAGGACAGCTCCGTACTGGTGCACCTCGCTCGCAAAGCGTTCTACCCCGGTAAATTCCCGTTTCCGCTTCTACACATCGATACGACTTACGAATACCCTGAAATGATCGAGTTCCGCGACCGCTTTACAAATGAGATCGGCGCCGAACTCCGTGTTTACACAAATCAGGACGCGATCAACGCCGGCGCGAATCCTTACAACCTCGGCACCGCCAAGTGCTGCCATCTGCTCCGCACCAGCGCTCTCGTCGCAGGACTAAGAGAAGGCAACTACGACGCAGCAATAGGCGGCGGCCGTCGCGACGAAGAAAAGTCACGCGCCAAGGAACGAGTCTTCAGTTTTCGTGACAGGGCAGGCCGCTGGGAACCACGCAACCAACGGCCCGAGCTCTGGAACTTCTACAACGGTGCCGTCAACCCCGGTGAAAGCATTCGCGTCTTCCCGCTCTCCAACTGGACAGAGATCGACGTCTGGCGTTACATTGAACTAGAAAATATTCCTGTCGTGCCGCTCTACTTTGCAAAACCGCGTGAGGTCATCGTGCGCGGGCAGACGTTAATTCCCTTGCAGAGCAACGTCAAGCTTCTCTCTGGTGAGCAGCCCGAGATGATCTGCTGCCGCATGCGCACACTGGGCTGCACGCCATGCAGCGGCGCCATCCGTTCCGAAGCCGGCACGACCCGTTCAATCATCGAAGAAATCATCTCCTTTCGCCGCAGTGAACGTGAGAACCGCCTCATCGACCATGACCAAGAAGGCTCCATGGAGCTTAAAAAGAGGGAGGGTTACTTCTGATGAGCATTGCTGCGCAACCCAAAACTGTCACCCTTGACCATTTTACTGCCTCCGGTGACGAGCTGCCACTGCTTCGCATCTCGACCGCCGGCAGTGTCGATGACGGCAAAAGCACCCTCATCGGCCGGTTGCTTTTCGACACCAAGGCAATCCTTGAAGACCACCTCGATGACGTCAAAAATAGCAAAGTGAACCGCGCCTCACGCGGTATCGACCTCTCGCTCCTTACAGACGGCCTGAGGGCGGAACGCGAACAAGGCATTACTATTGATGTCGCCTACCGTTACTTCAGCACCGCCCGCCGCAAATTCATCGTAGCCGATACCCCAGGTCACGAGCAATACACGCGCAACATGGCTACCGGTGCCTCAACTTCAGACCTCGCCGTCATCCTGATAGACGCGCGCAAGCGTTTTCTTGAGCAATCAAAACGCCATGCCTTCATTTCCTGGCTGCTGGGTGTGCGCACACTCGTTTTCGCCATCAACAAGATGGACCTCGTCGACTTCAGCCGGCAGATTTTCGCTCAAATACGCGAACAGTCAAATACCCTGCTCTCACTGTTAGACGGCGTTCAAGTCCATTTCATCCCTGTAAGCGCATTGGACGGCGACAATATAGTCACAAAGAGTTCACGCACGCCTTGGTACGACGGTCCGCCGCTGCTCGAGATTCTCGAAGCAGCACAGCCGGGCGTTGACGTCACCGCCTTGCCGCTTCGCTTCCCTGTACAGACGGTGATCCGCCCCGATTCTGACTTCCGCGGCTTTGCCGGGCAGATAGCCAGCGGCCGCCTCCGCGTGGGTGAAGAGGTCACTGCCCTTCCCGGCGGACAGAAAAGCCGCGTAGCCCGAATCGTCACTTTCGATGGCGACTTAGATGAAGCCTTCGCGCCAATGTCGGTCAATCTCGTACTCGCGGACGAGCGCGATATTGCCCGCGGCGATATGATCGTAACCGCCTCCAAGGAAGCGAGCCAGGCGCAGACCGTTGAAGCCACAGTCGTCTGGATGAACGAAGAGCCGCTCGTTGCCGGCCGCTCGTACCTGATCCATCAAGGGCCGCGAGTTGTTTCGGCCCGCGTCTCCCGCATCCTCCACCGCTGGGATGTAGAGAAGCTTGAAACCCGTGACACCTCATCGCTCTCACTGAATGAAATCGGCGTCCTGGAAATTGAAGCCTCTGAACCTTTACTCTTCGATCCATACCGTGAGAATCGCGCTACAGGCGGCTTTATCGTTGTTCACCGCATCTCGAACCTTACACTCGGAGCCGGTCTGATCGAACGCAAATCGTTGAACGTCTCCGGCCGCGGCCCACTATTGCCGGAAGAGCGGCTGCAACTGCGCGGGCACAGCGGAGCCTGGGTAGACCTTTCGCAAGCCCACGAATTAATCGATGCGGTTGAGCGAGCGCTGCTCACCGAACACCTTCATGTCGTTCGTACCGAACAGCCAGAACTCCGCCGCTTCGGCCTGATCGTCCTCACTCTCGGTTATCATCAAGGCACGCCGGATGTGGTGGTGGATAGAAGCGACCTACACAGCGCCATCGTGGCAATCCGCGCCAGCACTATCCTCGGAGCACTCCACGTGTTCGGAGAAAGGGAGGGAATATAATGTTGCAAAAACCAGTTCAAACGGCAAATGAAATCATCGCCAGAGCGCTTGAAAGCTCGAAGAACCCTTGTTTCACCTGTTCGTTCCAGGCCGAAGACGTCGCTAATCTTGACCTTATCCGCAAGCAGCACCCCAATATCACCGTTTTATTTCTCGAAACCGGATATCACTTCGCTTCGCTCATTGCCTACCGTGATCGCCTGGTCCGCGAGTGGAATCTCAAGATTGTGAATCTGGAAGCAAAACAGACGGTCGCCGCACAGGAAGCCGAGTTCGGCAAACTCTATGAGACCGACCCCACCCGTTGCTGCAGTCTGCGTAAAGTAGAGCCGCTGATGCGCGGCATCGCCAGCCACGATCTCTGGTTTACCGGCCTCCGCCGTGAGCAAAGCCCTACGCGCGCCAATCTTCAGCCTTTCGAAACGCACCTTTTTCCGGACGGCCGTACTCTCGCCAAGGTCAGCCCGCTTTACGATTGGACTGCCTCAGAGGTTTTCGCTTACCTCAGCGAAAACAAAATCCCTGTCATCTCGCTGTACAGCGAAGGTTACACCAGCATCGGCTGTGAACCTTGCACAACCAAACCCACCGCAGGCGAGCACACTCGCAGCGGACGTTGGGGCGGCCGCAAACTGGAGTGCGGCCTGCACACCGTGAGCATAAAGGAGAATTGAACCTCCCTGCCACAGGGGACAAGGGGACAGGTGATGTGTCCCACTCGCCCCGATTAAATCCACGCCCCCGCGCGGGGGGCGACGCGGGATGGCCAACTTTGTCCGCTGTTTCGCTGTGTTTCAATCCACGCCCCCGCGCGGGGGGCGACCTGTGTTTGCTCAATCTCTTCAACCCGTTCATCTGTTTCAATCCACGCTCCCGCGCGGGGGGCGACCTAGGGCAGGGGGCGGTGTAAGTGAGTATGAAAGAGTTTCAATCCACGCCCCCGCGCGGGGGGCGACAAAATTAATGCGGGAACAGGAAATCATTCTTTTGGTTTCAATCCACGCCCCCGCGCGGGGGGCGACGTTGCGCCAGCGCGTTTTTTGCCATTTGATTCTGTTTCAATCCACGCCCCCGCGCGGGGGGCGACTAGAGTGACCATGCCGGTCTGCCGTTTTGACGGTGTTTCAATCCACGCCCCCGCGCGGGGGGCGACCGGCAGAGGCAGGGGCAGGACATACGCGACTTGCTGTTTCAATCCACGCCCCCGCGCGGGGGGCGACGAGGACGTTTTTCTTTAGGACTTCGTTCAGACGGTTTCAATCCACGCCCCCGCGCGGGGGGCGACAGGCCCGGGGAGGCTAACGCAAAACCTTAGCTTTGTTTCAATCCACGCCCCCGCGCGGGGGGCGACTTCAAAGCTGCCGATTATTATTGGTTCTCCCGTGTTTCAATCCACGCCCCCGCGCGGGGGGCGACCTCCCAAATTCGAGCCATTGTTCCAATTACCACCGTTTCAATCCACGCCCCCGCGCGGGGGGCGACGTGGCTGGCAACAGATCATGTCGGCTGTCACGCAGTTTCAATCCACGCCCCCGCGCGGGGGGCGACTGATACTCTCCAGTTTGTCGGCCTTCTCTTTGTTGTTTCAATCCACGCCCCCGCGCGGGGGGCGACTCTGTGAGATAGATAATATTAAACAGGCTATCATGTTTCAATCCACGCCCCCGCGCGGGGGGCGACAGCGATAATATCCCCTGCAGTCAGTCCTGCACCCGTTTCAATCCACGCCCCCGCGCGGGGGGCGACTGTCGCCACCAGCCCTTATTTGCTCGTTAGCGGTGTTTCAATCCACGCCCCCGCGCGGGGGGCGACTTCTGACCTGTATCATCTGCCGCATTTGCAATCGTGTTTCAATCCACGCCCCCGCGCGGGGGGCGACAAGGGCGGTTTTGCCGGAAGGCGGGAAGTTTGAAGTTTCAATCCACGCCCCCGCGCGGGGGGCGACGTAAGAAGGGATGGGAATTTTCTAATATATTCAGGTTTCAATCCACGCCCCCGCGCGGGGGGCGACGGTATGCCCTGTATAATCCGACAATTGTACTGAAGTTTCAATCCACGCCCCCGCGCGGGGGGCGACAAAGGAAATCCCCCTTGATTATGATGCCTTCATGGTTTCAATCCACGCCCCCGCGCGGGGGGCGACTTATTGGGTAATCAAGTTTACAAACGGTTCAGGGGTTTCAATCCACGCCCCCGCGCGGGGGGCGACCTTTTTCACCCGCTTTTAATCCAAGGTGAATCCTGTTTCAATCCACGCCCCCGCGCGGGGGGCGACTAAGCCATGCTGTGCCACTGTTGCGGCAAAGGTTGTTTCAATCCACGCCCCCGCGCGGGGGGCGACTCGCACAACAAGTTTGATGCGCTGAAGTAGCAGGGGTTTCAATCCACGCCCCCGCGCGGGGGGCGACCACCCCAATGACGGTACAGATTACGGATATTACTGTTTCAATCCACGCCCCCGCGCGGGGGGCGACTCGGCGTTTTTGCGGACAACGAACGCAACCTATTCGTTTCAATCCACGCCCCCGCGCGGGGGGCGACCAAGTAATGAAAAAACTCAAGTGCTTGTTTTGCGTTTCAATCCACGCCCCCGCGCGGGGGGCGACAACTTCCCTTACACTTGAATTTCAAGAGTTCAAAGTTTCAATCCACGCCCCCGCGCGGGGGGCGACGCGGTTTGTAATGCGTCAATCAATGTATTAGACGGTTTCAATCCACGCCCCCGCGCGGGGGGCGACTTACACCAACGTTGATGAAATGGGTTATCGAAAAGGTTTCAATCCACGCCCCCGCGCGGGGGGCGACCATTTTGAAAATTTTCTTTAGTCATGGATTAGGGGTTTCAATCCACGCCCCCGCGCGGGGGGCGACCTTCGACTTTTTCCCTCGAGGGAAGAGGGAAGGGTTTCAATCCACGCCCCCGCGCGGGGGGCGACTATTGTGAAAGCGTCCTGCATTGGGACTTAAAGAGTTTCAATCCACGCCCCCGCGCGGGGGGCGACTTCGTTTTTACGTTTCGTTTTTACGTTTCTCATTTTGTTTCAATCCACGCCCCCGCGCGGGGGGCGACCAAAGATTTGCTTGACGCTGTCCCAAAGTTTAGCGTTTCAATCCACGCCCCCGCGCGGGGGGCGACGAATTTCTATTTCCCATTTCTCCAAAGCTGCGATGTTTCAATCCACGCCCCCGCGCGGGGGGCGACTTACCTGCACCCGGCGAAGAATATTATAAGGAGCGTTTCAATCCACGCCCCCGCGCGGGGGGCGACATTATTTAACCCCCAAGCAAACAATCTACCATCTGTTTCAATCCACGCCCCCGCGCGGGGGGCGACAT